>JAVESN010000002.1:0-62052 GCA_034006575.1 Methanimicrococcus sp. | reverse complement strand
CGCTTGCATCTGCATTTCAGCTTGCCGCTTGCATCTGCATTTCAGCTTGCCGCTTGCATCTGCATTTCAGCTTGCCGCTTGCATCTGCATTTCAGCTTGCCGCTTGCATCTGCATTTCAGCTTGCCGCTTGCATCTGCATTTCAGATTGCCGCGCTTGCATCTGCATTTCAGCTTGCCGCTTGCATCCGCATTTTTTTAGTACATCCGTTCGCTATCGCGAACGCGGGAACGGCTGCCTGCCGTTTGCAAAATGTTTTCAATAATATCCATAAAAAGTACCCATCGTTTTTCATTCATTTTCAAAAAAAAATCGCGGTTTTGCTGTTTGGCGGCGCTTATCTTTAATCGAATTTTTTTATTCATTCACACGTTTCTTTTTTATTTTGCCGGTTTTAAACGTTTAACGAATGTTTTTATAGAACGGCGCGCATTTATTCAAAAAAAACCATTTATTTTAAAATCATATGCGGCAAATGTTTGGACGGTGAATTTATGGGTGTGGCCATCGGCGATTTATTGGAAAGGGAGGAGATTTCCCGCTCGGAACTGAACGGAAAAATCGTTGCGTTTGATGCGTATAATGTGATTTACCAATTCATCACCACCGTTCGCGGCAGAGACGGGAGTCCGCTCACGGATTCGGGCGGCAATTTAACGTCCCATCTTTCCGGCCTTCTTTATCGGACGGCGAGTTTTATTGAAGACGGAATCAAGCCCGTTTTTGTTTTTGACGGAATCCCGCCGGAATTAAAAGCGGAAACGCTTGAGAAAAGGCGCGAAATTCGAGAAGCGGCTCATGAAAAATGGAAAATCGCGATGGAAAGCGGCGATGTCGCCGACATTTTAAAATATTCTCAATCCGCCGTTAAAATAGACCCGCAAATCATTGAAGAATCCAAATTCTTGCTCTCCCTGATGGGCATTCCCGTCATCGAAGCGCCGTCCGAAGGAGAAGCGCAGGCGTCTTACATGGCGGATAAGGGGGACGTCGATTTCGTTTCCTCTCAAGATTACGACGCTTTTGTTTTCGGCGCGAAAGACGTGATTCGAAACCTGACGGTTTCCGGAAAACGAAAACTTCCCGGAAAAAGCATTTACGTCGACGTTCTTCCCGAAAAAGTAGATTTAAACAAAAATTTAGAGCGCTTGGAATTGAGCAAAGACCAATTTATCGATTTAGCGCTTTGCGTCGGCACCGACTTTAACAAAGGAATCGATCGTGTCGGCGCGAAAACGGCGCTCAAGCTTGTCAAACAGCATGGGAATTACGAAGAAATCTTAAAATCAAAACATTTGGAAGATCAAATCCCAAGATACGCCGCCGCCAAAGAATTCTTTTCAAACCCGCCGGTAACGGACGATTATACAATCCGGTGGCAAAAGCCGAACAAAGAGCAAATGATTGAATTTTTGTGCTGCAAACGCGATTTCTCGGAAAGCCGAGTCACCTCCGCGTGGCAAAAAATAAACACGGCGTTTGAAACCAAAACAAAACAGCCGACATTGGATCAATGGTTCTAAACCGCCGGCGCATTTATTATCATTTTGAACGCCGCGGTTTTAGATTTACCGATTATAATTTTCCAATTATGAATTTACCAATTATAAGTCTGTCAATATAAGTTAATGAATTATGAACCTGTCAATTATGAATTTATGAATTATAGAACCTGTCATTTATAAATTTGCAGGTTATGAATTCTCCATTCTTTTCATTTATCCGTTTTATTTCAGAGGGAAAATATGTCAAAAATTTTTGAAATTATCGAAAAAGACGCCGCCGGAAGAATCGGGCGATTAAAAACGCCGCACGGTGTCGTTGAGACGCCGACGGTGATGCCGGTGATTAATCCGAATTTAAGAATCGTCGAGCCGGCCGAAATGCGCGACTTCGGCGCCGAAATTCTGATTACCAATTCTTACATTATTTACGGCAAGCCCGATCTCAGAGAAAAAGCGCTCAAAGACGGCCTTCATGATTTAATCGGATTTGACGGTCCGATTATGACGGATTCCGGCTCTTTTCAATTGTCCGTTTACGGCGATGTCAACGTGGATAATCCGGAAATCATCGCGTTTGAGCAGGCTATCGGAACCGATATCGGGGTGCCGCTGGACATTCCGACGGCGCCTGACGTTCGGTATTCCAAAGCCGAAGAAGATTTGAAAATCACAAACGAGCGTTTGGCAGAAGCGCGCCGGTTGGTGGACGAGCGCCGGCAAAAAGCGGCCGAAAATGAAGCAAACGGTCTTCCCAAAGAGCGCGGCGATGATATGCTTTTGGCGGGACCGATTCAAGGCTCGACCCATCTCGATTTAAGAAAAAAGAGCGCCGAATTCGTATCGGAAGTCGGATTCGATGTCTGCCCGATCGGCGCGGTCGTTCCGTTAATGGAATCTTACCGCTATGAAGATTTGGTTCACGTTGTTGCGGCGGCCAAAATGAATTTGGATCCGACCGTTCCCGTTCACCTGTTCGGCGCGGGGCATCCGATGATGTTCGCATTGGCCGTCGCTCTCGGATGCGATTTGTTCGATTCCGCCGCCTACGCGCTTTACGCAAAAGGAGGCCGCTATATCACCGTAAACGGAACCTATCAATCCGACCGGCTCAAATTTTTGCCCTGCTCGTGTCCGGTCTGTTCAAAACACACTGCAGAAAGCCTTCAAAAAGCGCCGAACAAAGAAGAACTTTTGGCGCGGCACAATTTGTACGTCACTTTTGAAGAAATCCGTTTGATTAAACAGGCGATTCATGACGGGAAATTATTGGAATTGGTCGAACTTCGCTGCCATTCCCACCCGCAAATGGTCGGCGCGCTGTCGGCTCTTTATTCTTATTCCGATTGGCTGGAGCAATGCGATCCCGCCGTGAAATCCACCTTCTTTGAGTCCGATTCCAAATCCGCGCACCGCCCGGAAGTTTTGCGTTATTCTAAACGGCTGAACCGTTTCTCCTTTTCCGGAAACGTTTTGATTCGCCCCGTACGCGGCAATAAAAGCGGTTTAAAAGACACGGATTTTGACCACGTTCTTTATTTCAAACCCCCGTTTGGCGCTTACCCTTCCGAGCTGGAAGAGAATTATCCGTTTAACGCCGAAGTTCAAAATCGGCCGTCTCCGGATTCACTCAAAACCGCCTTAAAAAATACGATTTCTTTGATTCAAAACAACCCCAAGGCGAAATTTACGTTTGTCAGAGGAAAAAGATTGAGCGAATTTGAGGATTCTTATTTTGAAGAACTCGAAAAAGTTTGCGCCGTCCAAAACACGTGGAATAACGAATCCGATGAAGAAATTGATGATTTGGAAGAAATTGAAGCGGAAGAATTGGAAGAAATTTGAAGAAATTGAAGAATTGGAAGAAATTTGAAGAAATAAAATTAATGGAAGAAATTGAAGAATTGGAAGAAATTTGAAGAAATAAAATTAATGGAAGAAATTGAAGAATTGGAAGAAATTTGAAAAAATAAAATTAATGGAAGAAACGGAAGAAAATTGAAGTTCAGATTGATTCAAATTAGATTCAAACCATTTCGATTTAATTTGCTTCGATTCAAATTCTCTTATATTTAATTTGCTTCGATTCAAATTCTCTTATATTTAATTTGCTTCAACTCAAATCCGATTCGATTCCTCATTCGATTTATTCAAATTTGTTTCCATGAATTCGTTCAAATGTTTGATTTTAATGCAAATAGTTTTAAATAATTCGGTGTTTACCTTGGCTATATATTATTCAATGGTTGACTTCCGATTTTTACAATTTTGAGTATGGTTTTTATAATTTTGTGAACTTTAAAATTTGTTTTGAAGGTTATTTATGAAATTTGAAGAGCCCTTTATGAATTGAAATTTGTCGGAATTTCCGGTCCGTTCATCTTTTCGGAAAATATTTGAATGCATACCGTTACAGAAAATGCCGTTTTTTGGTGATACTTTGTCGTTGACGAATAAAATTAAAGCTTATATTACATTACTCCGGCCGCCCATCATGTTTATGGATATCACGCTTCCTGCGGCAACGGTTATTCTTGCTTCCTATTTCGCAACCGGCGCGCTTCCCGAACTTTTGCCTTTTGTTTTGGCGACCATCGGCGGGTTTTGCGCAATTACGAGCGCTTATACTTTTAACGACGTTTTTGACGTGGACATCGACGCCATCAATTTGCCGAATCGGCCGCTTCCGTCTCATGAAATCAGCCAAAGGTCCGCGTTTTTTTATGCCGTTTTTCTCGGTTTGATTTCGGCGGCTTGCGCGCTTTATTTGAGCCTTGAAGCTTTTGTCATTTTAATCATCGCAACAGCGGTCATTTCGCTTTATACCGTTCTTCTTAAAAGAAAAACGCCGTTCAGTTTCGTTTCTGTCGGAATCGCTTACGGCTTGGTTCCCGTCGGCATTTGGCTGGCCATTGATCCGTCCGGCATTTTAATGCCCGCTGTCAGCCCGTATTTGTTGCCGCTTCCCGGTTTGCTTTTCGGTTTGATGATTTGTATGACGGATTGGGGATTTACATTGGCCGGCGTTTGCCGAGATGTGGAGGGCGACCGCGCCAAAGGCGCGCCGACATTTCCGGTCACTTACGGCATTCCGAAAACGGCCAAATTCATTTTGGTTATTTGGGTCATCGGTGTTCTTTTGTCCTTGGCCATCGGATTCACGGCGAACTTGGGGCCGATTTATTATATCATCGCGTCGGCTTCCGGCATTTGGATGCTTTGGAGATGCACGCTTTTTATCAAAAAACCGGAGCCTGAGCTGGGCGGCAAATTATTCGTCGAAGGTTCCAATTATCGCGGCGTTATGTTTACGGCGTTGATAATCGATGTTTTCCTATTGATTTACGTCAACGGGTACACCGGCTTGGCCGGCCTTTTCGGAGTTTAATTTTAAACTCCGCGAATTTTTTCATTTAAATTTTAATCAAAAAGAAAAAAGACTTTGAAATCGAGATAAACTTATTTAAATATCGAATCATAATTTTATTCGGCGTTTGATTTTTATTTTCATTATCATCTTTTTCAAACATTTCTTTCATAATGTTTATTTCATAATCATTTATTTCAAATTCATTTAAATTCTTTTAAGTTCATTTTATATTCTATCATTCATTTTACATTCTATTCATTCATTTTTTGAAATATATTTGGTGATTCTCAATGACGACTAAAACTGATATCGCTGTCATCGGCGCGTCTCCTGCCGGTTTAATGGCGGCGCGCTATGCGGCGCTCGGGGGCGCAAAAGTAACGCTGTTTGAAAAAAAAGAGGAAATCGGAAAAGATCCGCATCCGGCCAATTCCATTTATAAGGGAATGATGAACATCACCGGCGAAAAAATTGATTCGTCTTACGTGGTTCACGAGCTTAAAGGGATGAAACTGATTTCCCCGAGCGGGCATAAAATTAAAGTCAAAACGCCCGGCTATGCGTTGGATAAAGCCGCATTTGATCGATTTTATGAAAAGAAGGCCCTGTCCGCCGGCGTTGAAATCAAAACCGGGACGGAAGTCTTGAATTTGAACAACAAAGAGTCCGGCGTCACTTTAAAAACACGCCTTGGAAATTCCGAAGCGGAACGCGTCAAAGCAAAAGTTGTCATCATCGCAGACGGCATTTTATCCAAAAACGCGAAAGCGGCCGGTCTTTCCACCATGAAACATCCCGAAGACATCGCTTGGGGAACCGAATTAACGATTCGTGCTCCCGGAATCGGAGAGTCCGATTTTGCCGAATACTTTGTCGGCAGCCACGCGCCCGGCTGGAAATCCACTTATCTCCCGCGCGGCGGCGATGAAGCGGCCATCGGCGTTTACGTTCGCCATTTCGGAAAAGACGTCTCTTCTTTTTTGGATTCCTGGGTGGCGCGGTTTAAAGATTTAAAAAATATTTCCGACGACGAATTTGAAATCGTCCAAAGCCAAAGCGCGGGCGACCCGATTGTCACGATTCCGGCAAACACTTACACCGACAACATTATGGTTGCCGGCGGCGCGGCCGGTCAATCCGGAATCGGGTACGCCATGCACGCCGGACAAATCGCCGGCAAAGTCGGCGCAATGGCCATTGCCAAAGGGGATTGCTCTAAAAAGATGCTTTCCCAATACCGCTCCAACTGGAGAAACTCCCTTTACGCCGAGCATGTTTTTGGAAGAATCGGACTTGAAACCCTTCGTAAAATGGAAGACAACGAAATCGACGAGTTGTTTGAAGTTTTTGAAGACGAAGACATGTCCTCTCTTTTGAAAGGAAACACGATCAATCAGGGGGTATCGGTTCTCTCTCTGATGCTTCAGAAAAAGCCGTCTTCGATTTTAAAAGCCGGCGCCCTTTTCAGGAACAAATGAGTGAAACTTTTTGGAAAGATTGAATAAAAAATGGAAATGATTCCATGAAATATCCGATTTACAAAAATCCCGTCTTTCGCGTTGAAATCCAATCCGTCGCCGGTTTGACAAAAGTCAGCGCCGGCGGGGTTTTTGCGCCCCTCCTTCAAAAAACGGTTTTAAAAGAAATGGCGTTTTTTGACCGGCAAAAATACATCGCCGAGCTGAGCGAAAACGCGCCCGCCGCTTTCTCAAGCTATTTTGAAAAATACGGCGACGCTTTGATTTATTCCACTTGGATGCCGCCGATTCCGTCTCCCGCTTTTTCGAGAATGGTTCAAACGAGAATGGGCTCCGTCTTCGGCAAATACCGGCCGGAACAAGTCACCCTCTCCATCACGGAAGAATGCCCGAACAAGTGTTTACACTGCGCTCTTCCCAATAAAAACAATCATTCCAAATTAACAAAAGAGGAAATCAAATCCGCGATTGACCAAGCGCTTTCTGCCGGCGCGACCAACATCATTTTTGACGGCGGCGAGCCGCTTCTCTATTCCGGCTTGGAAGAATTGATTTCTTACGTCGACCCGCAAAAAGCCGTCGCCTGCATGTTCACATCCGGCGTCGGGCTAACGGAAGAGAAAGCCAAATCCTTAAAAAATGCCGGATTGTATTCTATCAGTGTCAGTATCGACATCCCTTTTGAAGAAAAACACGACCACATGCGCGGCGTTTCCGGCGTTTTTAAAAACGCGATTGACGGTATTCAAAACGCGCTTTTGGCCGGACTTTTGGTCAACATGTATGTGGTTTTAGCGCCGCACAACATTTATGATTTAGACGCGGTTTACGATTTGGCGAAAAAAACCGGCGTCCATGAATTATCGTTTTATGAAATCGTTCCGACCGGGCGGTGGCTGGAAAAAACGTCCGAAATCCTGACGCCCGACATGCATTCGATTTTCAAAGATTTCGTTCAAAAATGTTCCTCCGACCCCCTCGGCCCCAAACTCTTCTCAGGACCCCTCGTCATCAACGAATTCGGCTGCATGGCCGGCCGGCAATGGCTTCACATAACACCCGAAGGCAACATCTTGCCCTGCTCCTGCGTTCCGATTCCGTACGGCAACATCAAAACCGGAAACGACGCCGTCAAAAAAGCGTGGAAAAAAATCCGCGCAGACGCCGCTTACAACAAATGCGAAGGGTGTCTGATGCGCGATTCGGATTTCCGAGAAAAATACGGCGAGCGATTTCAATAATTTTGTTTGAAATTCGGGTGTGGTTTCACTGTTAATTATCAAAAAAATAATAAAGGAAAATTGAATCATTCAATTTCCTTTTTCAAATATGTTTTTCATTTATTTTTAATGAAATTTTGGAATTATGCTTCTTTTACTTATTGATTTCGAACATCGTATGTCGCAATCGCTCGTTTTCTGTCCGTTTCCTTTTGATTTTGAACGCCGTTTAAAGCCGTCAAATACGCGGGTGTTTTTGGGCACTTTCTAATGATTCCACTTTTTCCATTGATGTTATACCTTTAAGAGCAATGGTTGAATTTTCACCGGAAACAAGAATTGAGCCGTCAACGGATTGCGCATATCCGTAAAAAATGTACAAACCGCCGACTTTTAAAAGTTCGTCATTTTCAAATAATTTGTAATATTTTCCATCCTTGGAAATACCGCCTTCTTTTTGAACCGGAATGGGTTGATCTAAAACAAGTTCTCCTTTTAAATTTTCATAAACCGTCACGGAATAATCTGTATACGGATCCGCCACTTCTTTATAACCGCCTTTTCCGTCTTCCTTTTGAATAGGATGTTTGTAAGTTGTTCCAACCTGTTTGTCGACTTTCCCGATGAAAACATAATCGGCGTCTCCGGCAAGGGCGGCAGGATCTGAAACATCAATACTGTATGAAGCATGCATGTATTTTACTTGAGCATCATTGTCATCATTTAAAAAATCAGTATTTGAAATCGCAGCAAAAGCAAAAATTCCCACTGTTAATAATGCAACAAGTGAAAAGGCTAAAAAGAATTTATTATTTTTATATTTCATAATTTATCACCGCGGTGGAATTATTGTATATTTATCATAAATTGTTCAGACATCTTATTATTCGTTGATTCAGAAGTTGAATCGGCGCACACGGCAAATGATATTTCTGTATTCCGGCATTAAACCAAACAATAATATCTTTTTCTGTCCCTTCTTTAAATCAATAATTTTATACTATTTCAATATTTCAACAATGTTGTTTGCGGACTCCTTTGTTACCTAAAATCGTTTTCTAAATGATGAAACTCAATGCGTTTTGAGCCGCATGTTTATTTTGCGTTTCCTGTTTTGATAATAATTTTATATTTTTCAATAAATCGGTCAATTTATTTTTTGTCCCCCATTTGAATATAAATCTTTATTTTCGTTATTTCGGCGCGCATTGTTTAACGTCTTATCAATCACTTTTCATATCTCATACCTTTTTCATATTTCCTGTCTTTTTAATTCTATTTTTTTAATCTGTCACGGCGGTGAGATTGATATATCTTTAATTTCAATTCTGATATAATCGAATGAATTCGTTTCGGGATTAAAAACATGGAACCGTCGGAATTTTTAGACCTTTTGGGAAATGAAAACCGCCGCAAAATTTTGGCGTTGCTTGCGGATCGCCCCTACTTCGTCAGTGAAATCTCCGCGCGCCTTAACGTGGCTCCCAAAGCCGTCATCGGGCATTTGTCTCTTTTGGAAAAATCCGGATTGATTGAAAGCAGCGTCGATGATCAGCGCCGAAAATATTACAGCATTTCAAAAAGCATGATTTTAGAAGTTTCCGTCTCCCCTTATTCTTATTCCGTTCACGTCAACAACATTCAATTGGAAATTTCAGACGAGCCGGTTTATTCCCTTTCGGTTTCCTTTAATTCTCCCGACAAAAAAACAAACCGCCGAAAGAAAAAACGAAAAGATCGCACCATGCCGACCGGGCCTGTCATCCACTTGGCGTCTTCTTACGCCGATTCAAATTCCGCCGATTTCAGATTGGAATTAATCGGGCCGCTCCATCCTTATTTTAAACCGTTGGCGTTGCTTACCGGAATCGATTCTGAAAATCAAAAAAACTCCGGGTATTTAATCGACAATTCTCAAAAATCCGGCGAATCCTTTTTTGATTCCGAAAATTTGAGATATTACAACGAAGAGCTGAATGCCGTCTATGACGCCGGCTCCGACTCAAAAACAACAACAGAACCGGAATTAATTCTCCCAAAATCGGACGGCCGGCTGAAAAGCCGCGACGGATATTTCCTGTCTCAAATTTTTCAAGTCCGAGAGGAATTGGATGATTTATTCGAAAAACAAGAACAACTGATTCAATGGCAAAAGGAGTTGTCCGTTCGGCAAAACAATTTAATGCAATCCTTTATCCATTACGCCAAACAGCTTTCGGAAGACAAAGTCGACTTGGACATATTATTCCGTTTGCTTAAAACGGACATGAACACGGCGGAACTTTGCCACGAAACCGGATACGCGCCCGCAATTGTTTTACAGCGCTTAAAAAAATTTGAAAATAAAAAAATGGTGGAAAAAAGCTTCCGCGGGGACGATTTCATTTGGAGATTGAAATATGACCCCGATATCTGATTTCATTGATTTAACGGCTTTTTAAACGAACCGCCGGCATTTAAACAAATCACTATTTAAACGAATCATTGACATTTAAACAAACCACCGACATTTAAACGAATCAATGACTTTTAAACGAATCAATGACTTTTAAACGAATCAATGACTTTTAAACGAATCAATGACTTTTAAACGAATTAATGACTTTTTAAATGAATAAATGACTTTTAAATGAATACCTGACTTTTTAAATGAATCAACGACTTTTTACGGATATTTTAAATATTTTTCAAATGACTTTTAACCGCTTTAACATGGGTTTTTAAGTCATTTTCGGATAACATTTTAAACCGTTTTTAAATAATTCCTTAATAAATATTTCAATTATTTTTGTCGTTTTATTATTACGGTTTTTAAACATTTGTTACGGTTTTAAACTCATTTTTTCTTCAAACCGGCGTTTGTTTCTTTATTCCGCTTTTTTTTCTTTTGTCGGCGCGTTTGCAAATTTTCGATCAAAATCCGGGAAATTATCGTAATTTGAAGACAATTCTTCGTATATATTTTCATGCCGCGGGCTGATGATTATAATATGCGCCGGCGGATGAATCTTTTTCAAATTACTGATTGCCGCGCCCGGAGGCGTTTCCAGCCTGACCAATGAGGCCGAACAGCACTCCGTTTTCAACGTGACGTCCATGACGCTTGTCAATATCTGATCGGCGTATTTCGTTGCGATGTTTTTCGGATTTTCACTGAATTGCATATGTCCGTACGTTTCTAAGTCATGCAATGCAATTTTGACCTTGTCGGGGTCATCTGCTCTAATTAAAGCGAAAGATTTCATTTTTTTTCCACCATGTGCGTTGTTTTATTTTCAAATGAACTTTTTTTGGGTCGGGGCGTTTTTACCTTTTTCGTTTGCGTCCGTCTGAATCTAAATAATTTCCCTAAGCATTTCGTTTTTTTCGTTTTTTTTCTTCGTTTTGTTTGTTTATTTAAAACGGTGGTTTAATTAAATTAACATCTAAAATATTTTAAATATAATCGTTACTTATGCTATTATTATCCTTGGTTTAAATCTTTTCTGTCTTTTCCCTCTTAATACTCTTTACATTTTTTATTTTTTACCTGTTTTCTCTTTTTTATTCCCTCTTTTTTTTATTTTTTTATTCTTTTTCCTTTCTCTTTCTGTTCTCTTTCTATTTTCTTTTCTCTTTTTTTATTTTTTTATTCTTTTTCTTTTCTTTTTTTATTCTCTTTCTATTCTCTTTTCTGTTCTCTCCTTTTATGTTTTTCTTTTTAAAGCTTAACTTTTATGATATTTCTTTTTCTTTTTTTCTTTGTTGTTTTTAATTTATCCTCTTTTACCGTCTCGCCGGAAATCAAAAGGTATATCTATCGCTATTTGATTTTCTTAATTATTATTTTACGATTCTATCCGGTGATTTTTATGTTAAGCCCTATGCAAGAAAATGCATCCAAAGCCAAAGCCGCTTCCGTTCTCTTGGCAAATGTTTCGACTCAGGCGAAAGACTCCGCTTTAGAAGCGATGGCCGCAGCCCTTGAAGAAAATAAGCGGGCGATATTTGACGCCAATCAAAAAGATTTGGACGCCGCTTTGGAAATGATTGAGAAAAATGAAATGTCCGCCGCTCTTTATGATCGTTTGAAATTATCCGACGCCAAATTCAAAGACATGATTTCCGGAATTCGAGATGTCGCAAAACTGGAAGATCCGGTCGGCAAAACGATTTCCACGCTTCTTTTGGATGACGGCTTGACGCTTTATCAAATCAGCAGCCCGATTGGCGTAATCGGCGTTATTTTTGAAGCCCGCCCCGACGTCGTGCCCCAAGTGATGTCCTTGTGTTTAAAAAGCGGCAACGCGACGATTTTTAAAGGGGGAAGCGAAGCGAAAAATTCAAACCGCGCGCTTTTTGACATTCTCTTAAAAGCCATGACAACCGTTCCCGAAATTCCGGCAGACGCTTTTCATCTGGCCGAAAGCCGCGAAGACGTGGCGGAAATGTTAAAGTCCGACCAATACATCGATTTATTAATCCCGCGCGGCTCAAACGAATTTGTCAAATACATCCAAGACAACACCCGCATTTCCGTTCTCGGTCACACAAGCGGCATCTGTCACGCCTACGTCTCAGAAACCGCGGATTTGCCGATTGCGTACAAAGTGTGTTTGGACTCCAAAATCCAGTATCCCGCCGCCTGCAATGCCATTGAAACCCTTTTGGTCAACGAAAAAATCGCGGAAGCCTTCCTGCCCGAAATGTTTCAAATCTTTCAAGAAAACGGCGTTGAGCTCCGGTTGGATGAAAAATCCGCAAAAATTGCCGAAAAAACAGGGGCTCCTTTTAAAAAAGCGACCCAAGCGGATTGGGACGCCGAGTATAACGATTTGATTATCGCCGTTAAAATCGTTTCTTCCGTCAACGAGGCCGTCAACCACATCAACAAACACGGATCCCATCACACCGATGTCATTTTATCGACAAATCAAAATGAAATCGATTTGTTCGTAGGATTGGTGGATTCCGCCAGCGTTATGATTAACGCGTCTTCTCGATTCGCGGACGGATTCCGATACGGAAAAGGCGCCGAAGTCGGCATCAGCACCAACAAAATTCATTCCCGCGGACCGGTCGGCATGGAAGGCTTAATGATTTACAAATATATTCTCTCCGGCAGCGGGCATGTTGTCAAAGAATATACCGGCGAGAATGCAAAAGCCTACAAACACGAAAAACTTCAGGAGAAATATTGCAGGCTTCAATAAGCCGCCTGTCAATTATTCGGACGGAATCTTTATGCAAAAAAAATCTCCAGATCGGAAAACATTTTTAAAAGACGTTTCACGTATCGTTATTAAAATCGGAACAACCTCCCTTCTCAAAGAAGACACTTTTATCGACGTCGAATTTTTAGAAAGCGTCGCCGAACAGGTTTCCGTTTTATTAAAAGAAGGAAAAGAAGTCATTCTCGTGACATCCGGCGCTATCGGTGTCGGTTTAAACATTCTCGGCATCCCGACAAAACCGCGCGAATTTCCGATTCGGCAAGCCGCCGCCGCCGTCGGGCAAGGGGAATTAATGCGCTATTGGAGCGAAGCGTTTCAAAAATTTGATTTGATTTCGGCTCAAATTTTGCTTTCTTATGATTTTTATTCGGATCGCGTCAAATATCTGAATTTGAGAAACAGTATCGGGACGCTTCTAAGTTACGGCGTCGTTCCCATCATTAATGAAAACGACAGCACTTGCACAAATGAGTTGGACGCCGTTTTTGGAGACAACGACCGTTTGTCGGCGATGGTGGCCAGTAAAATCGAGGCGGATTTATTGATTCTTCTCTCCGACATCGACGGGCTTTATGATAAAAATCCGAAACTTCATGAGGACGCCGAATTGATTTCTTTCGTTGAAAAAATAACGCCGGAAATTGAGAAATACGGCGGCGACCCGACCAGTTCAAAAGGAGTCGGCGGTATGAGAACAAAAATAATCGCGGCAAAAATCGCGGAAAAATCCGGGTGTCACATGATTATTGCAAACAGCCAAATAGATCGTGTGATTACGCGTTTGGTTTTGGGAGAAGAAATCGGAACGCTTTTTTACGCAAATGAAATTCACATTTCCAAAAACAAGAGTCGTTGGATTTTACTCTCTAAATCTTCCGGAAGCATTTCGGTGGATCGCGGCGCAATGAACGCTTTGGCCAAAACAAACGGTTTGCTCCCCAAAGGAATCGTTTCCGTTTCCGGCGAATTCAAACGCGGAGATATCGTTGACATCGAATGCGGCGGCGCCGTTTTCGCAAAAGGCATTACGGATTATGACTCCGCCGATCTTTTAAAAATTAAAGGGGTTCATACAAACGAAATTGAGGAGATTTTGGGACATAAAAATTACGATGATGTGATTCGTAAAGAGAATTTGACGTTGTTGGATTAAATTCCATATTTTGTAATTTATATCTCATCTTTATATCTCACTTCTCACATTTTTAATTATTTATGTTTTTATTTTTCATTTCATCATTTTATCAAAAAGAGGTTTTATACAATGACATTAGAAAATAAAAAAATAGGATTTTTAGGGGCCGGCAAAATGGCGTCGGCGATTATTCGCGGTTTAATTAAATGCGGTGTACCGTCTGAAAATATTTCGGCCGGGGAACGTTGGGCGCCTGCGGCTGAAACGGCGCGCAAAGAATTCGGCATTTATGTCACGGAAGACAATTCCGATATCGTGAAACGTTCCGATATTTTAATTATCGCCGTCAAGCCAAAAGATATCGGTGAAGCTTTATCCACCGCGGGGGATACGAAAAACAAACTTTTCATTTCCATTGCCGCCGGCATGACGCTGGAGAATCTTGAAAAATTGGTCGGCATAAACGCGCGCATTATTCGCGTCATGCCCAATATTTGCGCAACCGTTTTACAAAGCGCAACCGGAATCAGCCGCGGGGAAAACGCGACCGATGAGGATACGGCAATTGCGCTTGAGATCTTTTCAGCCATCGGTATCGCTATGGAGACGCCCGAGAATTTGCTGGACGCCGTTACCGGTCTTTCCGGCAGCGGTCCCGCTTACATTTTCCAAATAATTGAAGCGTTAGCGGACGGCGGCGTTTACAAAGGGCTTGACCGCAAAACCGCTCAATTGTTGGCGGCGCAAACCGTTCTCGGCGCCGCGGCAATGGTTATTGAAACCGGGCAACATCCCGGCGAATTAAAAGACATGGTTTGCTCCCCCGGCGGAACGACAATCGAAGGGGTTTCGGTTTTGGAGCATCACGGCGTTCGCGCCGCGTTTATTGATGCCGTTATCGCCAGCGCGGAAAAATCCGAACAACTCGGAAAGAAAAAGTAACGCACAACAGCAATGCCGGCAACGCCGATAAAATGCCGGCAAAAAATTAAAAAAATTAAAGACAAATGAAAAAGAAGACTCGCTGCAAACAAATATATACAAACGCAAATCGGACGGCAAACGACAAAAAACGCGTCCGCACAGCGAAAGTCTCTTCTCTTTTTTTCAAAAAAAAGAGATCACGTTTTTGATATTTGCGCGTGTCCGTCCGTGAATGAAATACAAAAAAATAAAAAAAGAAGAAAATAATATGTTTTTATTTTGATTTTATTTCTTTTTCATAAAAGCGATATCCCCCAAGGTTGCGCCGCCGACGCTACGGGTTTTGAACGCTTCGCCGGTTTGGAGGGTTTCCGTCAATTTGATTTCCAATTCTTTTTCAAGTTTTTTGACAACGGTTTCTTCCGGATTGATTTCTTTTCTTTCGATTTTTTTAATCAGCGCCGCCTTTTCTTTAATTTTTAAAGCCAAGTCCTCTTGGCTGAGGCCTTTTGCTTCGCGCGCTTTTTTAATGACTTGATCAAAATCTTCGACAAGCTCGTTTTCAAGACCTGCGAAATAGTTTTTCGGTCTTGATTTTTGAACGCTTTTTGGAGCATATCGGCTCGGCGCGGGGGTTCCGTATGCTTTTCCTTCTCCGGACGGTCTTTTTTTCTCAATGACCGTTCCCAATTTTGAACAATCCCCGCAGGCTTTAAATTCCGCGCCTTCAATTTTTACGGCCGTTGTCGGAATTTTTGTAATTTTGCCGCAAACTTCACATTCATAAGATTCCATCGGATATCTCCATTCCTTTTTTAAAATTAAACACTTCTTTTGTGGGACTTTATTCATTATATATTTTTGTTTTTTAATGAATAAAATGTCATTTCATTATTAATTTTGTATTGCTTCTTCTATATTCATATACTTTTTCTGTCGGATAGGTTCCAATAGATTCGTAATTTCAGAAAAGTATATATTTCCATCAGTCCGATTTAATATTATTCAATTTAAATTTCAATATTTAACAGCATTTCATATCTGTTTTGTTTTAAGAACCGACTTATTCTTTTAACAAAAGCGAACGGCTGTTGACAGAGGACTAAAAATGGAAAAAATGGTTAAAGCTAAAAACAAATCTGCTTATTCAGATTCCGGTAAATATATTTCTACAAACGACAATGATTTGACCGACCCTTATTCGGAAATTGAACGTCTTTCCGCCGAATTAAAAAAAACCGAGACCCTTCTTAAAAGAACAAAAACCATCTCCGCTCAAAGGCTTGAAGAGATTAAGTCTTTAAAAGAGTCGACGGGGGTATCCGATCCGTCTTTAAAAAACGCAGCGTCGGAAATTTTTGTTTCCAAAATTGATTTTGACAAATCCTTGGAAGAAAAAAACGAAATTCAAAAAATGCTTGAAAAAGTGCAAAGAGATTATATCGCGGCGAAAGAAAGTTTAAATGACGCGCGCAGCGAGCTTGTCAAAACGCATAAGGATTTGCATGCCACGCGAGAAGAAGTCATCTTAACGCAAGGAATTGTCCATCAATTGGAGTCTCAAAAAAAATCGGTCGAGTATGACAAAATTCATTTTGAGCGCGAAACAAAACGTCTTCGTGTGGAATTGGATCGTATGAAAACAACGCCGCTTTTAATGGGAACGATTGTTAAAATGTTGGACCACGACCATGTCGTCATCCGAAGTTCGGCCGGTCCGCAATTGGTTGTCAGCGCGCCTTCGGATTTAACGGAAGAGGAGCTGGCGCCGGGCGTGAATGTGGCTTTAAATCAGCAAACTTTCTCCATTGCCGAAGTTCTGCCGGTTTTAGAGGAACCCGAGGTTTCCGCGCTTGAGTTAATCGAGTCCACGGGGGTTACGTATGATCAAATCGGAGGTCTTTGGGAGCAGCTTCAAGAGATTCGCGAAGTGGTTGAATTGCCGTTGATTAAACCGGAGATTTTTGAGAGAATCGGAATTGAGTCGCCGAAAGGCGCGCTTTTGCACGGTCCTCCCGGAACCGGCAAGACCATGATTGCCAAAGCGGTCGCAAACAAAACGAACGCGACTTTCATTCGTGTCGTCGGTTCGGAATTGGTTCAAAAATACATCGGCGACGGCGCGAAAATGGTTCACGATCTTTTTGAAATGGCTCAAAAGAAAGCGCCTTCAATCATTTTCATCGACGAGGTTGATTCCATCGCATCCCGCAGAACGGATGACACGACAAGCGCGGACCGTGAAATTCACCGAACGCTCATGCAATTGTTGGCGGAGATGGACGGTTTTAACCGCCGCTCCAATGTGAAAATTATTGCGGCGACCAACCGCTTGGACATTTTAGATCCGGCCATCTTAAGGCCCGGCCGCTTTGACCGTATGGTTTATGTGCCGCTTCCGGATGTCGACGGCCGTGAAACGATATTTAAAATCCATTCCGGCAAAATGACGCTTTCAAAAGAAATTGACTTTAAAGAGTTGGCGAAATTAACGGAAGGCGCAAGCGGCGCGGATATCAAAGCCATCGTGACGGAGGCCGGCATGTTTGCCGTTCGCTGCGAAAAATTGTCGATTGAAAAAATTGACTTTTTGTCCGCGATTGAAAAAGTGATGAAATCTAAAAAAGGAGAAGAACTTCCGGTTCCGGAAAACATGTTCTGCTGATTTTGTTGAAATCTTCGAAAAAGGGAACTTCTTTTCCCTTTTCTGTTTTTCCCCTTTCTTTTTGATTTTTCTGTTTTTCTATTTTCTTTTTTATTTTTCTGTTTTTCCCCTTTCTTTTTTATTTTTCTGTTTTTCCCATTCTTTTATTTTTCAGTTTTTTACCATTCTTTTATTTTTCAGTTTTTTACCATTCTTTTATTTTTCAGTTTTTTACCATTCTTTTATTTTTCAGTTTTTTACCATTCTTTTATTTTTCAGTTTTTTACCATTCTTTTATTTTTCTATTTTTTACCATTCTTTTATTTTTCAGTTTTTTACCATTCTTTTATTTTTCTATTTTTTACCATTCTTTTATTTTTCAGTTTTTTACCATTCTTTTATTTTTCAGTTTTTCCTCTTTCTTTTTTATTTTTCTGTTTTTTACCATTCTTTTATTTTTATCTTAATTTTCCTTTTTTATTTTTACTCTTTTTTTCCTTTCTTTATTTCTATTTTTATTTCCTTCTCGAATACGCTTTTTATTTATTGTGATTTTTGAATTATTATTTTTTATTTTTATTCGCGGATGTTTTCCTTTTTTTATTTGTTGACTTTTCTTTTTTTTATTTTTGTTATTGTCCTTTTTTATTTTTTTGACGGCAATTATTTTTAATAGGGAAGATTCTTTCTTTATCTCATAGGAATTATTAAATATTTCAGAAACTTATTGATTCCATTCACATTCAATGATTTGATATTTTTTGACTTTATCATTTCATTTCGTATTTGCATACGGTTCCGACAGCGTCACACGAGTCGGCTCCGAGTTTTTATTATCACACCAGAGGTTCACACATGAAATCCATAGTCGAAGAAGCATTGGCAAGAAGCGCTCGCGAGGACCGCGGCGATTCCACTCGTTATTCTCCAAATCTCACTCTTCAAGGGGAAGAAGTCGATGAAGAATTACGCGCCTTTTTGGAAGGTTTAAAGACAAATATTAAAGTCATCGGTTGCGGCGGCGGCGGTTCTAACAGCATTCAAAGAATGCTTGAAGAAGGTATTTCCGGCGCGGAATTATACGCCGTCAATACGGACGCTCAACACCTTTTAAAAATCGGCACCAATAAAAAAATATTAATCGGCAAGAAAAAAACGCGCGGTCTGGGCGCAGGAAGCCTTCCGCAAGTCGGCGAAGACGCCGCAATTGAAAACGTGGACGATATTCGCCGCGCGGTTGACGGCGCGGATATGGTTTTTATCACAACGGGTCTCGGCGGCGGTACCGGTACGGGCTCCGCTCCGGTCGTTGCGGAAGCTGCGCGCGCCGCGGGCGCATTAACGATTGCGGTCGTTACATTGCCGTTTGGCGTCGAAGGCATTGTCCGAAGAACGAACGCCGAAGCCGGTCTGGAAAGACTTCGAGATGTCGCGGATACCGTTATCGTTATCCCGAACGACAAACTCATTGAAATGGTTCCCAAACTTCCGCTCCAAGCCGCTTTTAAGGTGTGCGACGAAGTTTTAATGCGCGCCGTTAAAGGAATCACGGAATCCATCACAGAAGACGGTTTGGTAAACGTTGACTTTGCAGATATCCGCACCATTATGCAAAACGGCGGCGTTGCGATGATCGGCCTGGGGGAAGCTTCCGGTGAAAACAAAGCCATCGAATCTATTCAAAAAGCTCTCCGAAGCCCGCTTTTGGACGTCGATATTTCCGACGCCACCTCCGCGTTGGTTAACGTCATCGGCGGCCCCGATATGACGATTGAGGAAGCGCAATCCGTTGTCCAAGAAGTTCACAACCGCATTGACTCCGGTGCCCGCCTCATTTGGGGCGCGCGTATCGACCCCAAACTTGAAAACAAAATTCGCACAATGATTATCGTGACCGGCGTTAAGTCCTCTCAAATCTACGGACAAGGAAGCGGCACATTCATTACCGCCAAATACGGCATTGATTTCGTCGAATAATTTTGACGAATCAATTCTTATTTTTGTTTTCTTTTTATTATTTTATTTCTGTTTTCTTTCCATTTTTTTCTATTTCACACCCGTTTTTTCCTTTTTTCTTCCATATTTCCTATTTTTATTTCGAACTCATTTTTCCTTTTCTTTTTTTCTTCCATTTTTCCTATTTTTATTTCGAACTCATTTTTCCTTTTCTTTTTTTCTTCCATTTTTCCTATTTTTATTTCAAACCTCTTTTCCTTTTTTCTATTCTTTTCCTTTTCGATTTTATTTTTTCAACTTCTTCCTATTATTTCCTTCTTTTTCGTTTTTACTTTTTGTTGTTCCGTGATTTATTTTCCTTCCTCGCGTCGGTCTTATTTTTTCAAAAAGGATAAAGTATATTAAGAATGAATGTATTAGAATCGCTATCTTTTTTGTTTTTATAATTCTCGGTTATCTGCTGGATTCGAGAAATTATGATTTCAAATATTTATTCGTGAGCTTCTCGGAGCTTATTTTAATCTTAATATCGGATGTGAAATTTTGGCAGAAAATAATATTACAAATAAAGTGAAGGACGGCATTGCAAATATCGGCCCGACGCTTCGGTCTTATCTCAGAATTTTAAAATTGGCGCGCAAGCCGACACGCAAAGAGTTTATGACCATCGCAAAAGTAGCGGCGATCGGCATTCTCGCAATCGGCGTTATCGGTTTTATATTCTACGTTTTGGTAGACATTGTTCCGCAATACTTTATTCCGATCAGGTCATAAAATGTTTGAAGAAGAAAACAATGACGTCCGTATTTATGTTGTGAAAACGACGGTCAACCAAGAAAAATCCGTAGCCAAATCAATGGCTTTGGTCGCTAAAAAGGAACATTTAGATATCCATTCCGTTTTGGCTCCCGAAGAGCTGAGAGGATATGTTTTTGTTGAAACGCCGCATCCCGATTTAATCGATACTTTAATCCAAGCCATTCCGCACGCGAAATCCATGCTGAAAAAACCGGCGACAATCGGTGAAATCGAACATTTCTTAAAACCAAAACCCATCTCTTTGGGAATTACCGAAGGCTCGATTATCGAAATCACATCCGGCCCGTTCAAGGGCGAAAAAGCCAAAGTGAAACGTATCGGTTCCGGCCAGCATGATGAAATTACGGTTGAATTGTTTGACGCGGTTGTTCCGATTCCGATTACAATCCGAGGAGATACCGTTCGCGTTTTGAAAAAGGAAGAGGTCTGATTAAAACGCAATAAACGCAATCCGATTTGAAAAAATATTTTATATTTTTTATTATTTTAATATTTTTTTAAATTGAATCTTTTTAAATTCTAAATTTCATGAGAAAGCTTTAAATCAAAGAATTCGATTTATTAGAATCTCTTTCAGAATAAACTTTATTCATTTATCTGAATTATCAATCAAATTTATTTAATCCACGGTGATTTTAATGGCAAGTTCAGTAGAAGCATTGGTCCCCGGAGGAAAAGCCACTCCCGGTCCGCCGCTCGGTCCGGCATTGGGTCCTCTCGGTGTCAATATTAAAGACGTAATTGAGCAAATTAACGAAAAAACAAAAGACTTTAACGGCATGCAAGTCCCCGTTACGGTTAAAGTGGCAGACGACAAAAGCGTGACGATTGAAGTCGGCACACCCCCGACCTCCTCCCTCCTTCTTCAAGAAGCGGGCGTGACAAAAGGATCCGGTAAAGCCGGAACGGAAAAAGTCGGAAACATTACCGTCCAACAAGCCGCCAAAATCGCACGTATGAAAAAAGATGATATTCTTGCTTACGACTTAAAAGCCGCAATTAAAGAAGTCACAGGCGTCGGCGTTTCGATGGGCATTACCGTTGAAGGCATGGACGTTCGCGCATTCCAAAAAGGAATTGACGCCGGTCAATACGACGAAATTTTAAACAACGAAGAATGGTAATTCCACCGTTCTTTTATTCATATTTATCAAAAGTTTTCCAAAAAAGGTTTTGAGGGTCGATTGTTCGTCAATCCGCCGTTGACTCCTTTTGAAAGTTCATTTTGACATTTGAAAGTCGATTTTGACTTTGAAAGCTTTTGTATTCATTTAACATCCAAATAACCGTAGAAAGCTAAAAAATAAGCTGACGCAGATTTAAATATCGTTTCATCCGAATTTCGGATTTATTTTTGATATTTAAGTGGGCGGGACTACGGGGAGGCCTTAAAATGGCAGATGTCTCTATCGAAGAACATGTAAAAAAATTACTAGAGGAATCGCCCCAACGCAAATTCGCAGAAAGCGTTGACATTGCGATAAACCTTAAAAACATTGATTTAAACCAACCCAAAAACAGGGTTGACGAAGAAATCGTTCTTCCGAACGGTCTCGGAAAAGAGTTAAAAGTCGGTGTTTTTGCAAAAGGCGAAGTGGCAATGCAAGCGAAACAAGCGGGGGCAGCATATGTTTTTGACGATGCTGATATTCAAGAAATGAAGGACGACAAGTCGCGCGCAAAATCCGTTGCCGACGAATGTGACTTCTTCATCGCAGAAACCCAGTTCATGGCAACAATCGGTAAAACCCTCGGTACCGTTCTTGGTCCGAGAGGAAAAATGCCGGTTCCGCTTCTTCCGGGAAAAAGCATCGGTGAAATGATTCAAACAAAACAAAGCGCTGTTCGTATCCGATCTAAAGACAAGATGACGTTTCACGTGTCGGTCGGCCGCCGCGATATGCCGGCGGAACAATTGGCTCAAAACATTGAAACCATTATTTCTCGCGTTGAGCACGCTCTTGTCAAAGGAAAATACAACATAAAATCCATTTATGTCACAACGACAATGGGAAAATCCGAGAGGGTGATGTGATATGACAGAAACTCGAGGCGCAGAAATTATCCCGCAGTGGAAAATGGATGAAGTCGCAGATGTGAAAAACCTGATTCAAACCCACAGCATTTTTGGTGTCGTCAGTTTTAGCGGTATTTCTGCGGACCAACTTCAGAAAATGAGACGCAACTTAAGAGGCTCGGCCGTTTTGAAGGTTCTTCGAAACACGTTAAACGAGCGCGCCCTCACCGAGAGCGACGACGGCATTTCTGAAATGGTTCAATACATTGAAGGGCAAACAGCTTTGATTTTCACAAACGACAATCCTTTCAAATTATACAAAATGTTGGCTCAAACCAAGACGCCCGCGCCGATTAAAGCCGGCACGATCGCTCCTTTTGACATTTCCGTTACAAAAGGTCCGACCGGTTTTCCGCCGGGTCCGATGCTCAGTGAATTCCAAGGAGCAGGCATTCCGACAGCCGTTGAAGCCGGTAAAATCGCCATTAAAGAAACCAAAGTCGTCTGTAAAGCCGGCGAAAAAGTTTCTTTGAAACTATCTACCGCTTTAAATAAATTGGGAATCTACCCGATGGAAGTCGGTTTGATTTTAAAAGCCGTTTATGAAAACGGAACGGTTTATCTTCCGGAAGTCTTGCATGTGGATGAAACTGAAATATTCAACAGGTTCGTCACCGCCGCGCAAGAAGCGTTCAACTTGTCCGTAAACGCCGCGGTCGCAAACAACGATAACATTGAAGCCCTTCTCCAAAAAGCGCATTCCGAAGCTGTTAATTTGGGAGTCGAAGCCGTTATCTTTGAAACCGACGTCATGGACAAATTAATCGGTAAAGCCAACGCACAAGCAACCTCCGTTGCAAAAGCGAGCAACTATGAATTATAACTTAATTACATTATTTAGAAAACAAATCAAAGGTGAAATAATATGCAATACATTTACGCAGCACTTTTAATCTACAAGAGTGGAAAAGACATTACAGAAGACACAGTTAAAGCCGTTCTCACAGCAGCGGGCGCAGACGTTGACGATGCCCGTGTAAAAGCACTCATCTCCGCACTTGACGGCGTTGACATCGAAGAAGCCATCGCAAAAGCAGCCTTTGCAGCACCCGCCGCAGCAGCACCCGCCGCAGCAGCCGCAGACGCACCCGCAGCCGCGGAACCCGAGCCCGAGGAAGAAGACAACTCCGAAGAAGAAGGTATGGCCGGTCTTGGCGCGCTCTTTGGTTAATTTCAATACCCAAAAATTGTACAAGCTCGAGGATTTTTTCCTCGGGCTTTTTTTTGGCTTACAGGCGGCAATCCATTCGTCTTTCTCTCTATTTTTGTTTTTTATATTTCTAAAATCTATTTCTTTTTCATAAAAACGCAAATCGGGTCCGGCATAAAATCAAATCGGCGGTGGGGCAAGCCGCGCGCGGCAAAACAGCAAAAACGCCGGCAAGTTTTAAATTTAAACAAAAAACAAGCCGCGATTTTTTTGAGTTAATTATAAGTCTTTTCAATTTCTTTTCTTTCCCGTGTCAAAAATAGATCCCGTTTTTATGGCCCAAAGCGCGTGGCAAATGAAAATAAAAAAGCGGCCGGTTATTCTTTCCTATTCCGTGAACTCGGTTTGCAATTTGCGCTGTGTTTTTTGCGATGAATGGAAAAAAAATCAAATATCCGATTCAAATTCGAAATCTTTTCCAAAAGAACCGTCTTTGAAAGAAGTTTGTCAAATCATTGACCTGTCCGTTGATTTCGGTATCGGGTCTTACAACGCTTGGTCGACCGAACCGCTTTTAAGAAAAGATCTCCCTCAAATCATGAGTTACGCCAAATCCAAAGGCATGAAAACGTTTACGATTACAAACGGGCTTTTGCTCAAAAAACGCCTTTTTGAACTCAAAGATGTGGATTACATTTCCGTTTCCATGGACGGTCCGACAGCGACGCGCGAGATTCGCGGCGCGGATTATGACACGATTTTAGACGGCATCGTTTACGCTTCAAAAAGCGGATTATTAAATCAGCCGCTTTTAATGAATTGCGTTATCAGCGGCAAGAATTTAGACGAAGTTTCAAATTTGCTTCATTTGGCCAAAGAGCTCGGAAATGTGAAAATGGCGGTTGAGCCGCTTTATGTCTTTGAGAGAATGGATGAGACGAATTGGGATGATTTGGAAATCGGACCCGATAAAAAAGAGCGTTTCGTTTCTTTAATGAACGAATTAATCGACCTTAAGAAAAAAGGCTATCCGCTCATCAATTCCAAAACCTATCTCCAACGCGTTCGCGACGGCAAAGTCATTCAAAACTGCCGCGTCGATTGTGGTATTTTAGCGATTGACCATTTCGGCAACATGTATAATTGTCGGATTCACAACAAACCGCTCGGAAACGTTTTAGAAAATTCCGAATTCGCCGGCAACGGAAAAATTATCAAAAACGGAATCAAAGAAGTTTGGAACGATTCCAAAAAAGAACGCAAAAACATGATTCAAAATTGCAAAGGCTGCCCATTTTTCGGTTACGCCGAGCTGACATTGATGAATAATTATAATCTTGAATCTTTTTACGGTTATGAGTGGCTGTGATTTTTTTATCTTTTTATTTTTGAATGATTTTAATTTCGTTTTTTTCTTATTTTTTATTTTATTTTATTTTATTTTTATATCTTTTCTTTCACTTTTCGTTGTGTTCCGTTTTCACTCTCAAAAAACTGTGTTCAATTCCGTTTTTATTTTTTAAACATCAATCGTCCTTTGTTATTCTTTTTAATTTTTAATGTTTCAAAAGTGTTCAATTTATCTTGATTCCAACTCAATTTAATTTAATGTCTATTCATTTCAATCTCATGCGGCATTTTTTACAATTAAATTTGCTTTTTTGTCAATTTTATTTTTTGAATAAGTATATATCGAAATAATGTATTTTATTTTTAATTCGTGACGTGAGCATTTTGCTTATTGAATTTATTTGATTTTTCAATATGTCCGTTTATTAAACAAAGAGGTGTTTATATTGTCTATAGTATCAGATGCAAAAAAGGGTATTATTACCGAAGAAATGAAAATTGTCGCTCAAAAAGAGGAATTAGATCCTGAATTTATCCGAAGAGGCATTGCCGCCGGCCGTATTGTTATTCCGGTCAGCCCTTACAGAAAAGTGAAACTCGGCGGTATCGGTCAAGGGTGCCGCACAAAAATCAACGCTTCCATCGGGGCTTCTTCCGATATCGTTGACATGCAAATGGAAGTCGACAAAGCGATTGCCGCAGAAAAAGCGGGCGCGGACACATTAATGGAACTCGGAACGGGCGGCGATTTCCTCGGCATTCGAAAAGCCGTTTGTGACGCCATTTCCCTTCCGGTCGGTTCCGTTCCGCTTTACCAAGCCTTTATCCAAGCGGCTGAAAAACACGGCTCCATCGTTCACATGACGGAAGACGAACTCTTCAAAGCCACCGAAGACCAAGCCAAAGCCGGAACCTGTTTTATGGCGATTCACACCGGCATTAACCAAATTACGCTGGAGAGATTGAAAAAACACGGCCGATACGGCGGTCTTTGCTCCAGAGGCGGCGCTTTCATGAGCACCTGGATGCTTCACAATGAAAAAGAAAACCCGCTTTACGCGCAATTCGATTACCTTTGTGAAATCTTAAAAGAACACGAAGTTTGTTTATCCACCGGAAACGGTATGCGTGCCGGCGCCGTTCACGACGCGACCGACCGTGCGCAAGTCCAGGAATTGATCATCAACTCCGAATGTGCTGAAATCGCGCACGACAAATACGACCTTCAAGTCATTGTCGAAGGTCCGGGACATGTTCCGCTGGACCAAATCAAAACCAATGTTCAATTGATGAAAGTGATGAGCAACTACAAACCGTTTTACATGCTCGGCCCGCTTGTGACGGACATCGCGCCCGGATACGATCACATCACAACCGCAATCGGCGCGGCGGTCTCGGCTTCTTACGGTTGCGACTTCCTCTGTTACGTCACACCCGCCGAACACTTGGCTCTTCCCAACATCGAAGACGTTATCACCGGCGTTAAAACCTCTAAAATCGCCGCTCACATCGGCGACATGATTCGTCTCGGCAAAAGAGAAGAAGACTTGGCCATGGCTCGCGCCCGAAGAGATTTGGACTGGGAAAAGATGTATGAAATCGCCATTGACGGTGAACACGCAAGAGCCGTTCGCGACAGCCGCGCGCCCGGCGATGACGACGCCTGCACCATGTGCGGCGACTTCTGCGCTTTAAAAATCGTTAACCAACACTACGATCTCGCAAAATAAATTTAAAAAACGAATCGATTATTTTGAATAAATTGATTCGATTTCGAAAAACGAATTCCTCATTGGAGGGGATTTTTAAATCCTCTCCCCTCGCTCTTTAATTTTTATTTTCAAATCCGTTCATTTTTAAAAAAGAAAAAGCAAACGGCAAATTTAAATGCCGACCAAGTTGCAAACCAAAAATGCAGAACAAACCGTAAATTAAAAGCGCTGATTAAATTGCAAATGAAAATATCAAAAAACGGCAGCAATGACTTCGCAAAAAAACGCCGCGCCAAACAGCGAAAACGCCTTTTAAATTTTGAAAGAATTAAAATGGAAACTGTTGCGTTTTTCATTTGACAATTTTTATCTATGTCAATCGAAAATTAAAAAATAAAATTAAAATAAAAAGTTAAAATAAGAAAAAGGTCAGAATTGATCGTATTCCGTTTCTTGTTCTTTTTGCGCCTTTTGAACTTTTTTCAAAGTTTGAAGTGTTTTTCTGTGAAGGGTCGCGTTGATGTCCGCGACAAATCCAGCAATCAATAAGAGGACGGCTGTTCCCGTAAAGAAAAAGACGGCGGTTCCGAACATGGACGTGTGTCCGTGCCAGTTCATTACGACCGGGTGGATTCCGATTAATACCGCGGCGATTGCAAACAAAAGTCCGCTCCAAATTCCGAAGAAAAACAGCGGATTATAATATCGGGAATATTTGTAAACGGCCCGGCCGATTCGGTATCCGTCGCGAATCGGATGAAGTTTCGTTTCCACTTTTTCCGGGCGCGGGAGGTAGGTAATCGGAACTTCCATTATTTTTTGTTCTTTCATCAAACATTCGACGGTTAATTCGGTTTCAATGACAAAACCTTGTTGTTTTAAATCCAAAGCTTGAATGGATTCCCGTGTAAAAGCGCGGTAGCCGGTTAAAATATCTCTTAAGTTTGAATGAAAAGCGCGACGGAAAAACCAATTAATCATTCGATTCCCGAGAAGATTTAAAGCGGTAAACGCGCCTTTTGTTCTTCCGGCAATTCGATTTCCTGCGACATGGTCGGCTTTTCCTTCCAAAACCGGATATAAAAGGGTTTCAATTTCTTCGGGGAGCTCCGTTCCGTCGCCGTCAATCATGACGATGTATTTTTCCGGAATGGCGCCAAAGGCCTGAATCATGGCTTGGCCTTTTCCTTTCCCGCTTTGAATCACCACTTGCGCGCCGGCGGCAGCCGCGATTTCTCTTGTTTTGTCTTTGCTGTTCCCGTCATAGACTAAAATATTGTTGTAGCCGATGTTTTTAAATTCTTCGATAACGTTTTTGATTGCGCCTTCTTCGTTGAGAACCGGAATAAAAATACAAACGTCGTTTTTATCAAAGATTATTTTTTTTTCTTCCGCCATAAAAATCACATTTTATTTTTCACGCGTTTGCATGATCTATTTTTAAACAGGGTTTTTAATTGATTTTTATTCAAATTTGAATCAAACATAAAAGAATGTAAATATTAAATATTCCAATTTTTTTAAAATAAAATAGGTCGGAGAAAAGATTTCTCTTTTTCCGATAGTTTTTAAGGATTACAAAAGGCCCATGTTGTCCAATTGTTCCCGAACGACTTCAACGCCGCGGGCGCAATCTTCGGGCGTTTTTCCGCCGGTGACGACTAATTTTCCGGAACTGAAAATCAAGACGACGACTTTCGGGTCGCTGATTCTGTAAACAAGGCCGGGGAATTGTTCGGGCTCATATTCGATATTTTCAAGACCCAGGCCGATGGCAATCGCGTTTAAGTTTAAAACGGCTTTTAAGTCGGCGGAAGCCACGATATTTTGAACGGCGATGTCCGGCTTTTCAATGGTTTGAATGCCGATTTCATTTAATTTCTTTGCCATATTGCCGATGACGGTGTGGACGTCGGCCACGTTTTTCGCGCCGGTACAAACGACCTTGCCGGATGTGAAAACAAGAAAAGCGGCTTTCGGATCGGAAACTCTGTAAACGAGCCCCGGGAATTTTTGTTTATTGTATTCGGCGGTTTGAAACTTTTCAACAATTAAATTCAAATCAAATTCTTCCGCCAACTTTGTGGAAGCGACAACGTTTTCAATTTTAAGGTTTGCATCACTCATAATTAAGACCACCCATATTTATATAATTCTTATATATTTTGTAATTTTTATTACTTTAATTCTTTTGTAAATATCGTTTTATATTTATTGTTCGTCAATTCCAGAATTCATTTTTCTTGAATCAATGCGGATATTCTTAAACGTTTCTCATATATATAAAGGGTATATATACTATTTATAATAAAGTTCGATTTTCTTCTTTTTTAAAACAAGTAAAATGAAATCGTTTCGTTTTTTCCTTCTCAATCCGTTTTTATTATTGTTTTTAATGCATCGGCGCTTCACAAAAACCAATTAAACGATATCTCTTTTCATTTTTTATTTTTTCTTCCTTTTGCTCTTTTTCTTGTTCTTCTTTTTGTTCTTCTTCTTGCTCTTCTTTTTGTTCTTCTTCTTGCTCTTCTTTTTGTTCTTCTTCTTGCTCTTCTTTTTGTTCTTCTTGTTCTTCTTTTTGTTCTTCTTGCTCTTCTTTTTGTTCTTCTTCTTTTTCTCCGTCTTCTTCTTTTTGAAAAATAAGCGTTTTGACATATCTTTTGTTTTTGAAAAGATCAAAATAAACGATTGCGGCATTTTCAATTTTTATTTTTTCATCCTCAAGGATATTTCCTTCGTCAAATCCGGTTATTTCATTTTCCCGTCCGCTCTCATCCGCTTCGCCGCTCTCACCCGTTTCGCCGTTCTCATTTTCATTCCCATTCTCTTCAATATCCGGGAGTTCTTGTTCCCACTTTTCAATTTCTTCCTTATCGGCGTCGGTTGAAAAGGAAACACTCTTTAAGCTTTCTATCTTTATTTTTTTTGTTTCACATTTTTTTTTGTTTTCTTTTCTTCGTTTATCTTTGATTTCTTCCTTTTCTCTTTCATCTTCTTCATCATCGATTGAAATACGCCAAGTCATTTTGTCTTTTTCAAAAACGGTTTGAATTTCGTTTAAAGAGGAGAATGTTTCTTCAATTTCCATAGTTTTTCAATAATGCCTTCTTTCTATATAATAAAAAAGAACTCGATTTTGTTTCAATCTTATTTTCGACTTGAAAAAAAGCAAATACAATTTTGATTATAATTTCAAATTCAAAAATAAACGGCAAATAAAAATCAAAGAAACATAAACCAAATTGTGATCCGTTAACGTAAATCAAATTATAATCCGTTAATGTAAACCAAATTATAATCCTTTAACGTAAATCAAATTACAAATCATTCATATTACTCGAATTATAACCGTTTGTATAAAAAAGGCGGAGGATAAAAAATAAAAATATAATCCGCAAACATAATCTAAAATAAAAACGGCAAACAAAAACCAAAACTCAATTTTTAAACACGGGTCAAAATACAAACGGCAGACTCATTAAAAAAATGCCGCATCTATCCGTGAAAACACCGTCGTTTTTTCAAAAATGAAGTCAATGCCTGTCAACGATTTTAATCTGTTTTGGCCCGCCCGAAGTTTTTGATTTTTCAAACGTTTGTCGTTGTTTTAAATTGAAAATCGGAAGGCGTGTTTTGTGGGGGTTTTCAAATAAAAATGTGATATGTAAAACGTTTTTCAAATTAAATGAGAGACGAATTTCAAATAAAATGAGAAACGGGTTTTAAATAAAAATATGAGACATTTTTATGTGATATCGAAAAACAAAAAAGCGACGAGAGGGGGATTTGAACCCCCGAGTTGCAAAGCAACATAGGATTAGCAATCCTACGCCCTACCGAGCTAGGCTATCTCGTCAAAACGACATTCGTTTTGCTTTTCCCATAAACGAAAGGGAGATATTTAACGTTTACCGTCCGATGAATGATATTTTTGAAGCCTTGATTTCTTTGTTAAAAGAAAAGGTAGGCGCGCATTCGGCTCGTTGCACATTCCGTATGCAGTCTCCAAAACTCCTCCTCCGCCCCGCAACCCTGCAAGCGACTGTTGTCCGCAGTAAGTCTGCTCCCTTCCGGGCCTGGACCGGTTCCCACGACTAAGAAAGCCGAACCAAAACTCCTTTTGTCTCGGCAATCACCACATTCCCAGCAGGACGAGGCATCAACGTCAAAATTTCGGACTTGCATAAAGTCTGACGCATCTGACCAAAAGCTTCGTCACCCGCGTATCGGCGATTTCGGGTTACAAGCGACGCCTAGCTGCCCTGACTAGCCTACCGAATTATCATAAGCACAGGATGATTTATAAGGTTATCTATCCCGTTTATAAATCGGACTCCTCCGTTCGTTTTTTAATTTCGTTATTTCTTATATCTAACGCCTTTCTCGTCGGCTAATTTTTTCATGGCCGGCGGGAGTTCGGCATATCGCCATAAACCGTATTTGACCCACAACTCCGGGTTTTCAATTTCTTTTTCAACGCCGGCTTGAACCAATTTTTCTTCCCACATCTCCATTGATTCGGGATGCGTAATCTTTAAATTCTCAAAATCCGCCAAAGACGCGGCCGGGCAGAGCCAACAGCCGATTCGATCAAATCCCTTTTCGTATAACGGATTGTAATGCAAATCCTTATCAAAAATGTAAAGCCAAACATGCATTGCCGTCCATTCCTGAATCGGCGCCGTTCCGATTTGTCCGCTCACGGAAGGGCTTTTCCAAATCCTTTGGCTTTTGGCGCGCGCTTTGGATTCGTATTGGCGCTGCCCGATAAAAGTCAGACACCCGTCTTCTTTTGAATAATTCGTTTCAATAACGGTTGTAATCGGCTGCAATTTGCAAGATTGCGTGCACCAGCGGTTGTCCACGCTGGGCGGACCGTATATTTCATATTCTTCCCAAAACGTATTTCCGGCGCCGGCTTCTTTGAGCGGTTTATTATAAATCTCCACAATTTCTTTCACATTGTCAAGCGTTTCTTTAAATTCCAATCCGGTGTCGGAAAAAATAATATCGTACTCTTTTTCATTCCCGGAATTTTTTCCAAATGCGGTTTCCGTTAAGTGAAGCGTGACCAAACTGTCTTTGCCGCCCGAGTAGGAGCAGGTTAATTTTTTATTCATGTTTTTTGCGGCATTTTGCATAAATAAAACGCTGTCGGCTTCAAATTTATCAATCACATGGCGATTGGCGTCAATCACTTTTTTCCAAATTTCGCGCGGCGGCATTTCCTTTGCCTTTTCATTGTCTTTTGGAATTATTTCGGCCGCTTCATTTCGAGTCGTTTCATTTTTTTGATTCCACCGAATCTTAATCGCTTTTCCGCGTTCGGATGTTTTTATTTCTTCCGATGACATTTTGGCTCGACCGGCGGCGACGACTTCAAAATCGGGCGTGACAACGACAACTTCGTCTTCGCGTTTGATATTCGGCGCCGTCTTTAAAATTCCCGGAACCAAAACGCTGGAGCCTTCGGCAACGAACGGAATCGCACTTTCATGAATCATCACCCAATTTTTCAAATTTTGTTCGATATCGGGATCTTTTTCTTTTCCTTCTTTATTAAAAATGCGGCGCGCTCCCGAAAGCCTCGGCAAAAGGACCCATTTGATCTTGTCGATTTCAAAGCGAATTGTTCCGATAATCTCGCCGCCGCAAATGATTTCTTCCATCCGGTCATCATACGGCGCTTTGTTATAAACGGCGATTTCTCCGTCCGCAATCAGTTTTTTTCCGAATTGCTGTCTTGAAACGTCATTGATTCTGTCAATATCATACGGAAACGCCGGACGGATATCCGCAGGCGGCGTGACGTTTACAAACGTTGCCGGATTGCCGCAGGCGCATTTTTTATCCAAAACCGGCACATTGCAAGCAGGGCACCAATGCAATACTAATTTTCCTAAAAAAACAGGTTTAACCATGAATTTGAGACGCTTTCATATTATTAAAAACCATTTCTAAAAAGAGTTTAAATTGAATCCGCCTTGTTTTTTTAAAAATAAAGGCGAAGAGACCGTTTTCTCATTAATCTAAATACAAAAAATTATAAAAACTATAAAACTTGCAAAAATATATATATGATGTCTAATCATAAAATATCATATATGTTATATATGAACATAAAATATCATATATAGTTCGACAATTTATATAAAATATAACTTTTTATCAAAATTCATAAAAATTTATACTAATTATAAAAACTTATAACAAATTTTAAAAATTATAACGATCATTATCATTTATTTCGGCAGTTTATACAATTCATCCGATTTCGGGGCACGCAAAACACTCATCGTTTCCACTTCTTGCGCTTCGTTTTTATAAATCAAACGTTTTTGCGGATTCTCTGCGATTTCGCCGATAACGGCGGCCGGTATATTCTTTTCGGCCAATTTTTCTAACACGGATTTCGGATCCGACGTTGTCATGAGCATATTTCCGCTGGCAATCAAACGAAACGGATTCAAATTGAAATATTCGCAAATTTTTTTCGTTTCATTCGTTATCGGAATCTTGTCTTCATAAACGATAACGCCCGTATTCGAGGCTTCGGCAATTTCCCAAAGAGCGCCGTAAAGGCCGCCTTCGGTGACATCATGCATTGAGTGGACGATTTCGTTTCCAAAATTCCCCGCAACGATTCCTTCCTCAATCACGCTGATTTGAGACATTAAGGATTGCGCTTCTTTTACGAAATCCTCCCCGAATCTTTGGTTCAACTCTTCTTCTTTTTCAAAAGCGATGATGGCCGTTCCTTCCGGCGCAACGGTTTTTGTTAAAATGACTTTGTCGTTTGGCAAGGCGCCCGATGAACAAATCACTTTCTCTTTTGTTGACACGCCGATTGCTGTTGCGTGAATGATCACGCGATTGACGGCATCCGTCACCTCTGTGTGTCCGCCGATTATGCTGACGTTTAAAGAGGCCGCTGTTTTGGTCATATCCGCCATAATCACGTCCAAATCTTCTTCTTTTGAATTCGGCGGCAACATTATCGTTGTCAATATCCATTTCGGGGGGACGCCGCAAGACGCGATGTCATTGCATGAGACGTATACGGCAAGCTTCCCGATTTCTTTTGCCGTTCCCGTTATCGGGTCGCACGATAAAACAAAGAATTGTTCTCCGATGTTGAGAATTGAACAATCTTCTCCGATACCCGGCCATATTTCAACCTTTTCATCCGAATTCTTCAGTTTTTGAAAAACAAGTTTTTGCAAAAGGTCGTGGGGAATTTTTCCGATTTCCATGTTGTCTCTTAAAAATGGTTTATTTTATTTAAATTCGTTCTTTCCCAAACAGGATTGAAAAAATACTTTTCGCTTTGACATAACATTTGTCTTGATAGGCGCATTTCTTGCATAATCGAATATTTTTTTCTCTCGGCATTTCTCCTTCTTTGATTTTTTTGATTTTTCGAATTATCCGATATATTTTTTGTCGGTCCTGAGGCCGAATCTGAACACGTCGATAATCCCCCAAATAATCAACGACGGCTTTATCGGAAACGGATGTTTTTCCAAAACTCCCTTCAAGCAACATTAAATACGCGGTTGCCGCCAAGCGGTCGGCCTCCCAAACGCCGTTATCGGGCGGCGTTGAAATTCTTATCATGTAAGGAGACCATTTCTCCCCCGTTTCAATCACTTTTGCCGGCGTTCCGGCCAAATCGATTTTTAAATCCCAAAACGTTTTTTCAACAAAAACGGGCGAAGAAAGAATTTCAAAAAGAACGGCGTCTTCGGATGTTATATTTTTAAATACGTTTTGAATCAACCTGTCCATCTTCTTTTCCATTTGATTCCTCTTTAACCATTCTGACAACCCATCTGATTCCGTTTCGTTTTTCAGATTTATTGTTGTTTCTTTCCCGTCCTCCGACTCCCCTTCTCTTCCGTCTTCCGATTCCCGTTCTCTTCCGTCTTCCGATTCTCGTTCTCTTCCGTCTTCCGATTCCCGTTCTTTTCCGTCTTCCGATTCTCGTTCTCTACCGTCTTCCGATTCCCGTTCTCTTCCGATGTCAAGCGCCAACTTCATTATATCCGATTTAATGTTTTTTTGTTCATTTAAATCGAAAAAAAGTATCGTTTTTTCTTTTTCATTCCTTTTCTCTAAATAATCCAAAACGATATCCGGAATCTCCAAACATATTTCTTTCATGATCCTGTTTTCAAACAGGGCTAATCGGTTTTCATTGAAAAAGGAACTTTGTTTTCCCTTCGTTTCTTCCGAATATTTAAAAAAAAACTGTTTCGGGCAATTTGACCATAAACGAATTTCAGAGACAAAAACAAAATTCGTTTTGTTTTTTATTATTCGTTTTTCTGCTTGGCTTTCCACTTGGTTTACGGCTTGGCTTGTTGCTTGGTTTGCTTTTTGGCTTGTTGCTAGGTTTGCTTTTTGGCTTTCCGCTTGGTTTGCTTTTTGGCTTTCCGCTTGGTTTACGGCTTGGCTTTCTGTTTGTATTGCGTTTTGGTTTGCCGCTTGGTTTGCGTTTTGGTTTGATATTTGATTTACTTTCATTTGTTTTTATCAGATCTTTCCGGCTCATTCAATTGTTGTTTTTTTCAAAAAGAAAACCTTTATAAATGCCCGTGAGGCGTGTTTCAAATATCGTTGCCGAGTTTCGGGTTTTGAGTTTTTTCATTGTTTTAAAAACGTTTGTCACTTTCTCTTAATTTTGTGACATAGGTGTGCAAACTTTCCACGTCTTTGATCTCTCGTTTTGAATAAAAAAGAAGTTTTTCTCGGAATTCCGTGTTGCAGGGGACGTCTAAATTTTTAAACTGAGCCGCCAGCTTGGAGGCCAATATCCCTCCTTTTTTATCCCAATCCGTCAGAATAATGACCGTCTTATTCATTTCGGCGATTTTTTCACAAAATTCGGCAAGAGGTTGATTGGCGCAGGGAAGAATCGCCGTGCAAATCCCTAAGTTTTGAAGAGAAGCGATATCGCGTCTTCCTTCCACAACAATTAAAAAATCGAACGAATCTTCATTTCTTAAATCTTCTAAAACCGTCTCAATGGCATCTAACGCGATTTCATTTTGTTCGGGATTTCGTTTTTTATCTCGCTTGACAAACACATCGCGCTTCATATTTTCGTTTCCAATATTTGACGCACTTCTTCCAATGTTCTTCCCTCGATTCGGACCGTTTTTTTGGAACTTGTCATTCCGCTCTCTATAGACACCTTGGATTGCGAAATGTTAAAAAGAGAAGCGATTTCTGTAATGATTTGCTCGTTCGCTTTTCCCTTTTGAGCCGCCTGCGTTATCTTAACTTCGATTCGTTTTCGCCACTCATTGTAGCCGCTCGGCACTTGTATTATCTTTGAGCCCGGCGTCACTTCCAAATCCATCAAAACGACGCCGTCTTTTTCTCTTAAAGCCTCTTCAAAAGACATATCCCATTTCAAACCTTCATTTCAAATCCGATATCAAAATTTCAAAAGCGCTTCTTTTCCGCTCATCCCGACAACAACCCCTTTCTCTTCCGCTTTTTTTGTCACCGCGATGATTTCGGCCGCCAACATGTCTTCAAAAGTTTTCACCCCGCTCACTTTGGCCGCGCAAGAAAAAAGCCGGTCCGCCGCGGAAATATCTAAAAAACCGCAGGCTAAAAAGGATTTATCGGCCGCGCGAATCAATAAAAACGGCGCGGAATCCAACATTACGGAGTACGCGTCAAATTCTTTTCCTTCAAGGGTCAACTTTTTTGAAATCATTCATGTCACCAAACGAGAACTGCATCAACTGATTACCGCACCAAACATTTGCTGTATCAAACGATTACCGCTCCAAACGATTAATCTCTCGTCGTCACTTCGCAGCCGTCTTCCGTCACGATAATCGTGTGTTCCGCCTGAGATACGCAACCGCCCGAAACCTCCACCAAAATCGGATAGCACGTAATCGTTCCTTCCCGCTCCAATTGAATGAGCGCCATATCCAATTTGTCGCCCTCAAGCCAGCGTTTTGCAAACGGAAGCCCGTTGTATTCCTGAACCTGAGCCAAAATCTTTCGAACAAAAGAAATGCGGGTCGGCTTCATTTTTATCTGAGAATAAATCTCTTTAATGCTGCCGTTATCGACAAACCCTTCTCCGTCGGTGGCGAACGGCTCAATCGCAATCGTATCGCCGGCACGCAACTCCGCGCCGATGCCCGAAAATTTAATATTCGGAACGGACGGTTCGGCGTGCGCCGTGTATTGCGCAACCCCGTGTCCCATCAAATTGCGGACCGGATTAAAGCCGAGGCTTGTAATCGTCTCTTCCACCGCCGATCCGATTTGTTGCGTCGTCGAGCCGGCTTTCACCGTATCTATCGCCGCTTTTAGCGCCTCTTCGCTCGCTTTGACCAAAGCCGAATGTTTTCCCGACAAATCAATGGTCATCGCCCCGTCGGCAATGTACCCGTCCACATGAACGCCGACATCGATTTTAACGACGTCCTCCCCGAAAATGCGCGGATCATTCAAAAGCGGCGTGTCGTGCGCGGCGGCTTCATTAAAGGAAATATTCACCGGAAAAGCCGAACCGCCGCCGAGCTCAATAATTCTCTCATCAATAAAGCGCGCGTATTCGTAAATATTCATTCCGACTTTAATTTTCTCGCGCGCCTCTTTCATGATTTGCTGATGAATTTTTCCGGCGGCTCTGTATTTGTCCAACACTTCTTCCGTGTTGATTTGATTGATTTCATGTTTTGCCATTTTTTATTTTTCCTGATATTTTGTTAAAAATTAATAAAATGAATAAAATTAAGTTTGATAAAATTGAATTTGATAAAATTAAATTTAACACATTCCAAATGTCATTTTTCGTTATTAAATCATAGCTCAAAAATTTTTGGCAAAGTATTCAAATTTCTGCAGCCGTCTTTTGTAATCACGATGGTGTCTTCAATGCGAATGCCGCCGATTCCCGGATAATAGAGTCCGGGCTCAATCGTAATGACGTTTCCCGGCTCCAAAACGTGCGGGTTGTCGGAAACGGACGGGCTTTCATGAATGTCAATTCCGACGCCGTGTCCCGTGGTGTGAATAAAACCGACTTTTGATCCGCTTCTGTAGGTATCGTATCCGGATTTTTCCAAAGAATCGCAAACCGCGTTGTGAACGTCCGCGCAAGTTGCGCCCGGTTTTGATGCGGCGACTCCGATTTCTTGAGCGGTTTTAACGGCTTGATACATTTGAGTCAATTCATTTGACGCTTTTCCCCAAAGAACGGTTCGTGTCATGTCCCCGAAATAACGGTTGTACTTGTGCTGCGGAAAAATGTCAATCACAATCGGCTGATTCGCGTAAAGCGGGCCGTACGTTTTTCCGTGCGGATCGGCGCTGTCAGAACCGCAGGAAACAATTGTTTCATCATCGGCGCAATCATTTTCCATTAAAACGCGCGCGATTTCTTGAAGAACTCTTTTTCCGGTCAATTCCTCCCCATCTAAAATCAGTTTTTCGTTTTCATCCGGCTTTGATTTTTGAATCATGCCTATCGCGGTCGACATCGCCTTTTCGGCGGCGTTTTGGGAAACGGTTATTTTTTCAATCTCGTCCTCCGTTTTAACGGCCCTGGCTCTTTGAAACGGGGATTTGGTTAAAACGATATTTACGCCTTCTTTTTGAAGCGCGTTGAAATAATACGCCGGAAAATCATATGAAACGGCAACGGTTTTAACGTTCTTTTCATCCAATATTTTTTTTAAGACCAAAACGTACGCCAAATCCGAATCTTTTTTTTCTTTGGCAATTTCGCGATAATTGTAATCTGATGTCGTTTTTATCTTATCGTTGAAAACGCGAGACTCAATTTCGGCGCGTCCTTTTTCCATATCGGAAATGAGAAGAACTTCATCGCCGTCGGCTGTCAAAACGTAAGAAAACGGGTCGGACGCCAAAAAGCGCGTCGCGTAATAAATGTCGCTGTCGTGCATCGCGCCGTTCATTAAATAAGCATCGGCGCCGACTTCTTTTAATGTTTTTAAAATGTCGGTCGGATTTGTTTTTTTCAATTCTGGTTTTGCATTGTTTTGAGTTGTCATGTTTTAAAAAAGGGGGCGGTTTGATATATATTTTTCAATAATCTATTTTAAAAATATAGAACAGAAATAAAACATAAAAACCAAAAATATGATTACAAATTCAACAAAAAAAGCCGCGCTAATCCGCGAAATCGAATTAAAAATCTCAAAAATAAAAAGTAAGAATGGATTAAATTCCAATTCCTTTTTTAAATTCTTCAATGCCGATTTCTTCAATTAATCGGCCCAATCTCTTTTTTGAATTTTTTTCTTTAAGGTAGGCGATTATTTTTTCAACCAACATCAAAGCTTCTTCTTCCGTTAATCCTTCCGCAACCAAATCGCCGATTCGGGGCGTTGCGCTCGCGCTGCCGCCGACATAACATTTAAAACCGTTGTTTTCACCGACGAATCCGATATCTCGAACGGCGGATTCGGCGCAAGAAAACATACAGCCGGAAACGCCGATTTTCATTTTGGCCGGCAAATGAAGGCCGTGATATTTCTCATCCAATTTTAAACCGAGGCTGAGAGAATCTTGTTTGCCGCGTTTGCAAAAAGAAATTCCGGGACAAATGCGAACGCTTCTGACGCAAATACCGATTGCGGATCCGGGCTTCATTCCCAAATCTTCCCATGCCGAATCGATTTCATTTTCTTTTAAACCGATGAGGACAATTCTTTGGGACGATGAAATTTTAATCGCTTGCAAATCGTATTTTTCCGCGACATCCGCCATCTTTCTTAAAATGTCGGGCGTCAGGAGACCGGCCGGCGTATGCGGCGCAATCGCGTAATTTTCCCCGTCACGTTGAATTATGGCTCCTTTTTCTAAAATATCTGTTTTTTTTTCTGTCATTGTAACCCTCTCTTATTTAATTCAATATATCCCTAAGAATTCGAATCATTTAAGATATTAAGGTATCGGATATGGCGGAATATTAAAAAAGGTTTGCAAACAAAGGAAAAAAACGGCGGATTTTTTTAAAGATGGCAAAACATGTGCCCGTTTTTAAGTTTAGGAAAAACATTCAATTCATATTATTATATTTATATTATTGTTTTTTTGAAGGACCGGCAATCGGCAAAAAAAACATTTGATCGGATTCGGATAACATCTTTTTTAATTCTTTTAATTTTTTCTGAAGCACTTTTTTGTCAATCAATTGAATGGAATATTCTGAAATCATTGCCGGTGATAAGTTTCGGCTCATAGCGTATTCGACGACTTCTTCTTCTTTTGATGTGCAAAGAATAATTCCGATGGCCGGATTTTCTTTTGTTTTTTTGCATTCTCTGTCTAAAGCTTCCAAATAAAAATTCATTTTTCCGAGAAAGTCGGGTTGGAACTTTCCGATTTTCAACTCAAACGCAACCAAACAATTTAATCCGCGGTGATAAAAAAGTAAATCAATATAATATTCGGAGTCGCCGACTTGTATCCGAAACTCTTCACTGACGAAAGAAAAATCTTTTCCGATTTCTAAAATAAACCCTTTCAAATTTTGAACGATGGCCGATTTTAAATCTTTTTCCGAATATTCTTTGGGCAAATTTAAAAATTCCAACACATAATTGTTAAGAAATGGCAGTTCCTTGTTTTTTGTTGTTATTGTTTGACCGGAAATTTGAGATCGTTCGTAATAAGAACTGTCAATTTGGCGTTTTAATTCTCTGGCTGAATATTTTTCATGAAGACTGAGCCGAATATAAAACTCTTTTTCTTCCATACTTCTTGTTCCCGACAGAATAAGCATGTGATTTGTCCAACTCAATTGTGTCATCACCGTTGATACAAATTCACTTTTGTGATACACTTCATAAAATTGGCGCATTCGATACAAATTTCGCCTGTCATATCCTTTTAAATCAGGATATCGCTCTTTAAGACGACTTGCGGTTTCATCTATAAACGAATCTCCCCAATCCGAGTTTGAGCTTTCTTCAAAAAGATATTTTCCGACATTCCAATACAATTGAATGAGTTCGGCATTAATATTTTTTAAAACTTTGTATTGAGTTTCCTCAACCATTCCCATTATTTTTAAAACTGATGTGTCAATAGAATCCATTTTTTATAGTTTTCTTTCTTTGATTTTAAGAGTTTTTAAAGTTTTTTTAAACATATAACTTGGTTTTTTATATTCTAAATATTAATTCTTAAAAAAAGATTTGTATAAATACAGACTTAAACAAATTTGAATTTGTGTCGGCAATGATGACACAATTTCATTTTTATAATATTGTTTCTTTTTCCATTTTTAAATAAATTCTACATACAAATTGAATTGATATTTCCAATAGAAACTATCGCCTGATGTCGAATTTGGGTGTATCTTGAATTTGTGTCAGCAGTGATGACACAATTACATTTTTATAATATTGCTTCTTTTTTCGTTTTTAAATAAATTTCATGTACAAATCGAATTGATATTTTCAATAAAAATTCTTGTTTGATGTCGAATTTAAGCATCATTTGAATTTGTGTCAGCAGTGATGACACAATTTCATTTTTATAATATTGTTTCTTTTTTCGTTTTTAAATAAATTTCACGTACAAATCGAATTGATATTTCAATAAAAACCCTCGTTTGATGTCGAATTTAAATGTACTTTGAATTTGTGTCAGCAGTGATGACACAATTTTATTTTTATAATATTGCTTCTTTTTTCGTTTTTAAATAAATTTCACGTACAAATCGAATTGATATTTTCAATAAAAACCCTTTTTTGATGTCGAATTCGGATGTATTTTGAATTTATGTCAGCAGTGATGACACAATTTCATTTTTATAATATTGCTTCTTTTTTCGTTTTTAAATAAATTCACGCACAAATCGAATTGATATTTCAATAAAAACCCTCGTTTGATGTCGAATTTATATATAATTTGAATTTGTGTCAGCAGTGATGACACAATTTTATCTTTATAATATTGTTTCTTTTTTCGTTTTTAAATAAATTTCACGTACAAATCGAATTGATATTTCAATAAAAACCCTCGTTTGATGTCGAATTTATATATAATTTGAATTTGTGTCAGCAGTGATGACACAATTTTATCTTTATAATATTGTTTCTTTTTTCGTTTTTAAATAAATTTCACGTACAAATCGAATTGATATTTTCAATAAAAACCCTTGTTTAATGTCGAATTTGGATGTATTTTGAATTTGTGTCAGCAGTGATGACACAATTTCATTTTTATAATATTGTTTCTTTTTCCGTTTTAAAATAAATTTCACGTACAAATCGAATCAAACATTCCGATCAGAACACTCGTATGATGCCGAATTTAAACATCATTTGAATTTGTGTCAGCAGTGATGACACAATTTCATTTTTATAATATTGTTTCTTTTTCCGTTTTTAAATATATTTCACGTATAAATCGAATCAAACATTCCGATCAAAACACTCGTATGATGCCGAATTTAAACATCATTTGAATTTGTGTCAGCAGTGATGACACAATTTCATTTTTATAATATTGTTTCTTTTTCCGTTTTAAAATAATTTCACGTACAAATCGAATCAAACATTTCGATAAAAACATGTGCATGATTCGGAATTTAAATAAAATTTGAATTTGTGTCAGAAGTGATGACACAAAAAAATAACTTAAATATTTATTATAATTCAGATCTATTTTTAAATTAATCATAAATTAATTCACAGAGAATCGCTTCTTTTTTATTTTCCGTTTCCCTTAAAAATAAATGAACTTTCTTTGAGCCGTCTAAATCCGCTTCCAATTGATTTCGAATGCCCCAATAATCTTTCGGATCAATACTTCCGCGAAGCGTGACTTTTCCGACATTGCTCTTTTTCAAAAACGCATTGATTTCGCCGTAATCTTTTTCCGATTCAAACGGCATGGACCGAAGAACAATAAAATTATTTTTGTTCATCGGATGAACGGTTAACAAATCGGCTGTCAAAAGCGTTCTTTTTTTATCGATTTTCACGACTCGAACATGACCGACGGTGGCTTTAATCATATCGTCGACCAATTCGTTGAGAAGATTTGCGGCAACGACGGAAGGGTCGGGTTCAAACATGAACAACATCGGTTTGTCGGTTTCAACGACCGGCGGCAATTCAACCGGAGCGTCCACCATCGCGTTTCCCGCGGGAAGTGAAATCGCGATTCGATTGTATTTTTTTAATTTTCCAAAATAAAGCGTCAAACGATTGAGTTGGCCGTTCAACGAAATATATTCTTTTTCGCAATCAAAATCAATTCGTTCCGGCGGCATTTGCGGCGGCGCTTCAAAAGCGAAATTTTGCGTCTTCGCGGAATAAGCTTCCATGACGGCCGGAATTCCCGGACGCAAACAATCCGTTTTTCTCATCTCCTCTTCGGGCGGGCGAGCGGGATCTGAAAAAACAATGTCCACCTTCGGAATTTGAGCAATCACATTGGGGTCAAGCGCGTCGCCGCAAATGAAAGTCACGTTTTCCAAACCGTATTTTTCACAATTTTTTTGAGCGTGCTCGATTTTAATCGGATCGATTTCAACCGCATAAACATGTTTGCAGCGCTGCGCAAAATAAATGGTTTGCCCGCCGATGCCGCAGCTGATGTCGGCAATCGTATTACAAGCCAGGCGCGCCGCTCTGTATTTGGCGACCGGCTCGGGTGTTGCAAAGCGTAGGCCGTCTGCGTCCGACGACATTTTTTTCTCAAAGATTTTCTTTTTTGCCATTTTTCTCCCTCTATTGTTCCCTTTATCCCTTTTTATTTTTTCTTTCTCTTTTCAATCCAAAATAGGCGATCCGAAAGTCACGTCATCAAGCAGCAACTCTTTTTCCCACAACAATCGGCAATCGCAGTGAACGGCATCAAGCGTATTCACATCTTGCGTGATTGAAAATTCGCGAAGCGTATCGGCCACGTCTCGGCTGCAATTTCTGCAATTTCGGGGTCCGCGTTTGGCGCCGGCGCCGACCGGATCGGACATCAAATATAATTCGGGATGTTTTGTTTTGGCTTCTTTTAAAATATGAACGATGCTCCAAAGCCACGGGGGCCGATACTCTTTGTTTTCCCACATCTTTTCAACGAATGTGCCGTTTTGAACATTGCACAAATTAATGGAAACGGTTTCGGCATAAGGCGCGACTTCATCTACGCTTTTTAATATATCTTCCATCGCTTCTTTTTCGGATAAAAACGGCGGTTTTAACATCAAATACGCTTTTGTGAAAATACCGTTTTCCTTTGCGATTTCAACGGCGCGCTTAAATTTTTCAAATGAAAAACCTTTGTTAATGGATTCTCTTCGAATTTGATCCGACGTGGTTTCAAGACCGTAAGCGTATTCAAAAGGCTTGCCGCCCATAGCGCTCAAACATTCTTTGGACGCCTCGTCCGTTACGAATTCCGGGCGCGTCTCCGCCAATACCGCGATAATTCTTTCGTCGTCCGCCAATTTCTTTAAAATGGATTTTCGAACGTCTTTTGAAATTTCCCGCTCATCCAAAAAACTGCCGGACGTAAATATTTTGACCATAAACTTCTCAACTTTTCGCCGGTCGGCTTGCGCGAGCGCCTTGTCCAACTGCGCCATTAAATCATCGTCTGACGGCGTTCCGGTCGAGCTGTCATAAACATAGCCGCACATGGTACAGCCGCCTTGTTTTCCCCAATAACACCCGGAGGTTTGAAAAATGATTGTCAGAACATCGACGACTTCGCCGCGCAGATTGTCTTTGCCGAACCAAAACGCTGCCGGTTCGTCGTAAGGTTTGGATTTGATGCGCTGTCTTTGGCGAATTTCAAGAACGGTTTGATTGAGTGACATAATTTTATCCTTTATTTATTTTGCAAAAATATAAAGACAAAATAGAAGAAAGAGGGATATAAAGGAATGGGGTTGAGAAAGAAAAATGAATCGAAAAGAGAAAATAAATTGATTCTTAACTTTTATTCTATTATCTTGGATAAAATAATCTCAATCCGGCATCGGTTTGTACCTGATTTTTTAGTTAGACTCCGAACTTCAGTAAACAGGGTACAATTTCGCACCGGGTTCTTTTTTTAAACTCTGATTCCCGTAAACAGAGAGTCGCAGTTTTGCGGCAGATTCCGTTCATTTCATGTCGTTTTGAGACTATTTTACCCATCACAGTTCCGGAATTCATTTATTTTTTGATCAAAAATTACTTCATCATTCCTTCTTGAAAGCAGATGAAAGTTTTCGGCTTATAAAAATATAAATCAATTCGCCAAATAAGTTCTTCCGCTCAAAGCTTGATCCGGAACATGCAGGTAGACTTTTTCCGTTTTTAAGGAATTGCCATATCAGGTGACTTAAATAAATTTCTCCGTCACATTAATAGTTCCAGCTTATTCATCACATCAATAATCGCATCACACGTTTCTTCAAATGAAATCTCTTTAGCATAATCAAAGCTCTGTTGATATTTTTGCCATTGGTCTTGCATGAACGCACTTCCACGAACGACTGTAATTGTATCTTGATATTGTTTCATCAATTCTAAAGTATTTCGATTATTGGCAGTAGCTGTTAGTGCTGCTTCCAAATGCTCAAGATTCATATTTTGTTGCTGTAACTTCCATAAGATATAGACATCGTAATAATCACGTGGTCGTGTCGTTTGATCCCCCCGAGAAAGAATCGTCTCAAGCTTTTCGGACATTACTGTTTCAAGATTATAAGCTAAAACCGGGATGCTCTTTTCACCAAACATAGTCTTATATTCATATTGAATTTCCTTCGGTGTAATCTTATCGCCGGTTGTTATATCAAGTTTAAGTGGTACTGCCATTGGTGTAAAGCGACCGATTAAGTGAACACGATACCCCTTATAATCATCACCTTCTCGAATCTCACTCATATTCTTGAACTCAAAAGTAATATCATCATCAATTGCAATTTGAATGATTTCATCAAACATCATTCTGATGTTTTCAGGATTTATCGGTTTACCTTTAATTGTGACATCCATGTCCATTGTCGCACGGGTATCTAAACCAACTATTGAAGCAATCAGAAATCCACCTTTAAGAATGAATTTATCTTTGTATTTCGATAAGGAGATACGCTCTAATAGCCGTTCCTTCATGTAGTTTTGTAAAACAAGCTGAGCAGAAACCTTTTTTCCTTGGAGATATTTCGGACAATAGCTTTTAACTGTGTTGCATTTTTCAAATCAACACCTCCAAGTACCTTCTTACTTTTTCTTCAACTTTTAGGATTTTGGCGTATTCCGACAGTTTTGGAATATTCTTATTTGTCTTTGTCACGTATCGTTTGAAAGCCTCAGCAATAATACCTGTTTCTATCTCGGCCCTTGTTCTTAAAATATCGCACAAAGTTTTTTCCATGCTGTAGCTTAATAGTTCATTTCCGGATGGAGATTGTACAGTTTCGATACCCATGCTATAAAAGGGCTCTTTTGCTCGACTTGCAAAAACCCCTTCATTTTTTACGTTACTCAGATTATAGTTGTCCGGGAAGGTCATGGAGTAAGCAAGCGGTGTTCTGTCTGTTAAGTCATGTAAAAACAGAGCCGTTGCATTTGAAAAAATGCCCTTTTTAAATTGAGCTTGGAGTTTGAAAAATTCATCCTCCCAAACTTCAGGTAAAACATAAACACCTCTTGCCACTTTTTCTAACAAACCTTTATCGACTAGAATTTTTAAATATTGACGAGCGATGCCGGCAGACTGAATCATTGCAGATGTTACTGTGCCATTGTTTGCTTTAGCCATTTCAAGCACTTTATTTGAATTAGACATGCTGATACCTCCCTTTCATTCTTTACTATCGTGCCCTTTATTACCTAACAAAAGGGCATAATTGCAAAAGTATATAAATCTTACTTTTTACAATCATGCTCTCAATCAAACTTTAGGTCATTTTTTGAATTTTAGTACCGTTGCGATTTCACTTTTCTTTCCCGCATCTTGTTTAAGTTCAACTCGATTCAGCCTTTCAAAAACAACCGCATTACTTACCAAGAAACGACGCATTTCTACAAAGGTATTCATTATCTTTACACTAACTTTTATGGCAACATCACTTCTTAAAACAGCCGATAACATAGCAATCCCTTGTTCAGTGAATGCATAAGGATTACTACTCGAATGTTTAAGCATCTCGAACCGGTCGCAATTTGCGACCGGTTCATCTTTTTCTTTATCATCCAGCTGAAAACAAAACTCTACAGGGAATCTATCAACATTTCTTTTTACTTGTTCATTAAGCCGTTTCGTTTGTACTTGATAAAGCTCAGCTAAATCTCTATCGATCATCACTTGCTTCCCGCGAATGGTTTAAATCAAGTTTTGTATTTGATTATTTTCAACAAGAACGAGAGCGCTATCCTGCGTCATAATTCCCTCCGATTTTTGCTATCTTCAATCAAATGACTTCTTTTTTCATTTTTTTTGAGTCACTTCCGGAGTTTCTCATAACTAAAATCAGACATATCTTCTATTCAATTCTGCGAATTTATTTTTTATTATTCAAATTCAATCGTTCCCGGCGGTTTTGACGTGATGTCATAAACCACGCGCGAAACGCTCGGAATCTCTGCCGTGATTCTTTGCTGAACTTTTATCAAATCGGCGTATTCGATGTTGACGGGGTCAGCGGTCATGGCGTCTTTTGAAGTGACGGCGCGAATCGCGATAATCCAGCCGTGATTTCTTTTTTCATCACGAATGCCGGTGGCTTTGCCGACGATTGCGGCAAGCGCTTGAAACGGCTTATATTTGGAGACGAGTTCTTCTTCGACAATCGCGTTGGCTTCTCTGACAACGTCCACTTTTTCAGGCGTTACTTCCCCGAGAACGCGAACGGAAAGACCGGGGCCCGGAAAAGGCATGCGTTCGGAAAGAATGATTCCGAGATCAAGAGCGCGGCCGACTTCGCGGACATCTTCTTTGTACAAATAATAAAGCGGCTCGACGATTCCTTTAAAACTCATTTTTTCGGGAAGGCCGCCGACATTGTGGTGCGCTTTGATTCCTTTTTCGGATTCCAAAACGTCGGGATAAATGGTTCCTTGAATCAAGTAATCGGCTTTGATTTTTTGGGCTTCTTCTTCAAAAATTTGAATGAATAATTCCCCGATGATTTTTCTTTTTTGCTCGGGGTCTTCAACACCTTTTAAAGCTTCAAAATAACGATTTTGAGCGTCAACGACTTTGAGATTCATGTGAGAAAACGCATCTTTTACCTGTTTCGCTTCTCCTTTTCTCATAAATCCGGTGTCAATAAAAATCGGATGCAGCCGATTGCCGATTGCGCGATAGGCCAATTCGGCGCAAACGGAACTGTCAACGCCGCCGGAAAGCGCAATAATGGCCGTGCCGCTCACCTGATTCTTAATTTTTTCAATTTCTTCCGATATAAAATCCCAAACATTTTCCATTGTCAAAACCTCTTCACATAAAATTCTGATTATTATAACATTCTCATGAGAAATATCTTATATGAACGTTTTTGTAAAATCTTTTCGCTGAAACGAATTCAAAAAAAGGAGACGGACTAAAAAAATGTAACAGATTATAAAAATGCGAAAAACTAATATCAAATCATATTATATATAAATGCTATTATAGATACATAGTCTTAAAGAACGTAATTTTACAAAAAAAAGGTTATAAAAAATGTTTTATAGAACTATTATTTTACGGAAAAATAATTTTATCGAAAAATAATCTGAGAGAAGAATGAAGTCATAAAAACAATAAAAATGATTCAAACGATTACAATCCAAAAAATCATAAAGAATTTTTCATTTTTTGTCTTTAAGGGGGAAATATATTTAATCAATCTTGCGGGGTTTTAAAGGGGTTTTAAAATAATTTTTAGTTTTTTAACCGGAAATTTGCGCTGAAATATTGACAACGGGTCCGTCGGTCACATCCATTTTGGACACCGTTAATAAATTGCCGTTACGCTCGATTAACGTCGTTTCCGTAACTTTTAATTGATTCACGCTGTCCTTATTTTTATGAACAATCAAAAGTTTCTGACCCTTTTCAGATCCTTCCCCGAACTTTTGAACCATATTTGAAACAACTTGTTCAAATTCGGAATAAATAAGAATTTCTGTTTTATTTGCCGATTTTCGAAGACTTCCAATCGGTTCAACTGTTAAAAGCATAGTTTTTGCCAACCCCGACATTTTGAATAAAAATTTATTTTATTCGTTAATAAGCACCATCACAATGACTTTAACTTCGTCACAACCCGTCACAAAAAGGAATAATAGAAAACGCCAATCAAAACGATTTCTTATTCGTTATTAGTCGATAAACCACCCCCCTGTATATATCCATTTCGTTTACTGACGATAGGGAAATAAAAATTTAAAAGAAGTTTAAAAAATGACAAATCACAGATTACATTTTAAATAATTCGGATGTGAGAGGGATAAAAAAATATATTAAAAGCGATTGTTCATTTTTTAATGGAAAAATAAGACCGAATCATAATTATAATTCATTACAAACCCGTGTAATTTGAAAATGAACGGGTTAGAAAATAAAAACAAAGGGCTCTGTTTTTTTGTCAGAGCCGCTTTGAATCGGCAGCTTGCCGTTTTAATTGTTTTTTATTTTAATTGTTTTTTTATTCTTTATCGAGTTCGAATTTGGTTCCGTAATAAAGGATACCGGAATCTCCGTCGCTTCCGAGTTTTCTGAAAACGGAATGAACGCGTTTGCCGATGGCGACTTTTTCCGGCTCGTCCACGATTTGCGTCGTGAGTTTGGCGCCTTCGTCTAATTCGACAATGGCAAGAGCGTACGGAACCAAATCGCCAAAGTCGTCGGATGTGGTGTGCGTGATTGTGTAAGTCACGATTTTACCGGTTCCTTTGAATTTGTATTGCTCCATATCCCCGTCGCGTCGACATTCCGGACAAAGGTTTCGAATCGGATAAAAGTAGTTGTTGCACGTTTTGCAGTGAGAACCGACAAGATTGTATCGGCTTTGCTGTTCTCTCCAGAATCTTGGTACTGTCATGTAATCACCTTTCGTTTGAGAAAATATGAACCACTGCCGTTGCGCCCGAGCCGCCGACGTTGTGTGTCATACCGTATTTTGCTCCGTCCACTTGACGTTTGCCGGCCTCGCCTCGAAGCTGATAAACCGCTTCAGCCGCTTGTTTGATGCCGGTTGCGCCGACCGGATGCCCGGTGGATTTTAAACCGCCCGAGGGGTTTACGGAGATCTTTGCGTTTAAAGCCGTTTCGCCTGCAAGAGACGCAAAACCGCCTTTTCCTTTTTCAAAGAAACCCAGATCTTCAATCGCGCAAATTTCGGCGATTGTGAAACAGTCGTGGACCTCCACAAAATTGATATCTTTCGGTGTCAATCCGGCCATTTCATAAGCCCGCTTTCCGGCAGCGACCGTCGCGTCCAATGTCGTGATATCTCTTCTGTCGTGCAAAGCGATTGTGTCACTGGCTTGCGCGCTGGCTTTGATGTAAATCGGGGTGTCCGTGTATTTGTGCGCGTCTTCGGCGGGAACGACGACAACCGCAGCCGCGCCGTCTGAGACGGGGGAGCAGTCCAAAATGTGAAGCGGGTCTGAAACCATAATGGATTTCAAAACTTGATCAATCGTGAGTTTGCTTTTGAATTGCGCAATCGGATTGTTGATTCCATTGTCATGGTTTTTAACGGCGACGGCAGCCAATTGTTCGCTTGTCGTTCCGTATTTATGCATATGGAGCTTGGCAATCATTGCGTAAATGCCCGGAAACGTCGCCCCCTGAATACCTTCCCATTCTCGGTCGGCTGCTGCGGCAAGCGCGTCTGTCACGCCCGATCCGTCAATGTCGGTCATTTTTTCGGCGCCGGCGGCAATCGCAACATTGCTGTAACCGGACGCGACGGCTTGAATCGCTTGACGAAGCGCCAAACCGCCCGAAGCGCAGGCGGCTTCCACACGGGTCGACGGGACATGAAGGCCTTTTGCCAAACCGGAATAGTCCGCAATCAATGCGCCTAAGTGCTCCTGTTCGACGAATTTTCCGCCGCTCATGTTTCCGACATACATCATATCAATTTCTTCACCGGCGATTCCGGCGTCTTCCAAAGCGCCGACACCGGCTTCAACGACGATATCTCTGAGGGATTTTTCCCAAAGTTCTCCAAATTCGGTGGTCTTTGCACCGACTATTGCTACTTCTCTCATTTTTTCACCTCATCCGAAATTAATCTTGCCTTTGTGGTGCGCGTATTTTCCGTAATCCAAATAAATCGGATCGGCGAGAAGCTGTTCAACGGTCGGGACTTTGTTGCGGAATTCTTCGATTTTGTCGGTGACGCGGATACTGAAAGCATCCGAGCCGGCACCTGAACCGTATGCGGTCGCAAAGATCCTCTCTCCCGGTTTTGCAACGTCCAATGTCGCGGCAATTCCCATCAAACAAGATCCGGAATACGTGTTTCCGAGTTTCGGTACGACAAGTCCGGGTTTGATTTGTTCTTTTGTAAAGCCGAGTATTTGAGCGGCTCTTTCGGGGAATTTGCCGTTGGGTTGGTGAAAAACAGCGTAATCGTAATCTTCCGGTTTGGTTCCCATTTTATTCAAAAGACCTTTTGCACCGTTTGTCACGTGTTTAAAGTAACCCGGATCTCCCGTGAAACGACCGCCGTGGCTTGGGTAGTGTTGTCTTTCACGTCTCCAAAAGTCGGGGGTGTCGGTTGTAAAAGAGTAGGTGTCTTCAATCACTGCGATTAATTCGGATTCTTTGTTGCCGATTAAAAATGCAACGCCGCCTGCGGCCGCCGTATATTCCAACGCGTCGTTGGGCGCGCCTTGGGAAACGTCGGCGCCGATGGCAAGTCCGACATCAATCATGCCCGAGCCGACCAATCCCATACAAACCTGAACGGCGGCGGATCCGGCTTTACATGCGAATTCAAAGTCCGCTGCAGTCATGTGCGGGGATGCGCCGACGGCTTCGGCAACAATCGTACTTGTGGGTTTGACCGCGTACGGATGGCTTTCGGATCCCGTGTAAACGGCTCCGATTCTTTGTGCGTCTAAATCAACGCGATTGACGGCATTTCTTGCGGCCGACACGGCAATGGTTGCCGCGTCTTCGTCAATGTCGGGAACGGACTTTTCATAGACTTTTAAACCGTTCTTTAAAATATCGGCATCTCCGCCCCAAACCTTAGCGATTTCTTCGGTTTTGATTCTGTAGCGGGGAATGTATGCGCCGTAGGAAACAATTCCAACTGTCATTTATTCACCTTTATTTTCGATAATCACTGCATTCCGTTTCATAAAACATCATCCGCAGTCATTCATATTTTTCGTTGTTTCAGTTTTTTAAAAACTGTTCGATTCAAACACAAACACGGGAAAAATAAATTCAAAAATAATACGTTTGAATCAAGCGGTTTTGATTTTTTTCTAATCGCAAAGCCTCGTTATTGAGAAACATAATAAATTCCTCGGCGGCAATCGGGATTTTGAATTATAAAAACGACCGATTATTTACGAATTATTTTATGAATTTATTATTTGTTGGTGTTTTGGCTTTAAAACAAACCGAAAAAATGAATCTGCCGCCGTTTTTAGAATTCGGGTTCGAAATGAATTCTTTGGGGCAGATTTTTTTCGGACATTTTCGTTTTTTTCCTCATAGTACCGTTTTTGAGTTTTAAACCATTTTCTTCTATCTGTTTAGAGCATTACCTCTTTTGACTCCGGCGCGTTTTTTAATTCATTTGGAAAATGAATCAAAACAACAGACTCCGAAGCACTTAATCCAAAAAACGGAAGAGAGATATATAAAGTTAACGTAGGCGGCTTCGTTAATCAACGACAAAAATATGAAAAAAAACTTAAAAATTTCGGCTATTTCATAATTAAATCAAATACTATCGAATTCAACGATAAAAAAATATAAAATAACGGTGAAAAAATCAGAAAACATAAATATATCTTTTCAAAAAATTCCCTCAAATACAGCCCGGAAATGTTTTTCCGTTGTTGCCCTGTCCGCTTTTCAAAAAGATAACGGTGAAAAATCAGGAAACATAAATATATCTTTTCAAAAAATTCCCTCAAATACAGCCCGGAAATGTTTTTCCGTTGTTGCCCTGTCCGCTTTTCAAAAAGATAATGGTGAAAAAAAATCAAAAAAACGGAATATATTTTTTAAACAATTCCTTCAAAAACAGCCCGGAAATGTTTTTCCGTTGTTGCCCTGTCCGCTTTTCAAAAAGATAACGGCGAAAAAAAATCAAAAAAACGGAATATATTTTTTAAACAATTCCTTCAAAAACAGCCCGAAAATGTTTTTCCGTTGTCGTCCGCTCTGTTTTCAAAAGAATGACGACGAAAAATCAGAAAAACGAATATTAGCATTATTCTTATGAATTAAATGCCTTTGATTGAATACTGTCCGTATTTTTTAAGTTCGGCAATGGCGTCTTCTATCTTTTTTGTCGTGCACAAAAGCGGAATTCGGTCGACTTCCGCCATTTTTATGGCCATCGGATCGACTTCGTCCTTAGAAAGCCCGTGCAGGACGATTGCGCCCGGTTTTAAATTGGTGACACGAATGGCGACCAACGGGGATTTTCCGGTGGACACTTTTGTAAAAACCATCGCGCGGTCCGTGCTCCACCCGTAAAGGCGTTGGAATTCGTATGACGTCATTTCTAAAATAGACCTTTTGCTGTCAACCACCGAAAAACCGTAAAGCGGGCGTTCCATTCCGCGATAGAGAACTTGCGCTTCGAGAAGCGAAACCAGTTTTTGGAATTGAATCGGAATCGAATATTCGTATGTGGAATAAATGGATTCCTTTGAGCTGTCGGCCGTCAACATTGTTTCATAAGCGTGAATTTTTTGTCCGCCGCGGTCGGTGTCGATTGCAAGCAACGACTCGACAATTTTACTGACCATCAACGTTCCCGGAGATTTACGTCTCCCGCTTTCATAATCGCTGATGACGGACGGGGAAACCTGAAGAGAATTTGAAATATCCGTTTGAGACACTTCAAAATTCAATCGCCATTTTTTAAGACATTCGCCCGGCTTCTCGGAGAGCGTAATCTCTCCCGCCATTTTTTCGGCAAGTCTTTTCTTTAAATTCTCAAATGCTTCATTGTCTACCATGACAAATGAAAAATGAATGATATCAATATAAATTTAACTCAGAATATAAATCAAAAGGTTAAATCAAATGCCGAAATCAAGCGTTAAAACTGAAATGTTAAACCGAATGTTAAACCGAATGTTAAATCGAATGTTAAATCGAATGTTAAATCGAATGTTAAATCGAATGTTAAATCGAATGTTAAATCGAATGTTAAATCGAATGTTAAAACGAAATATTGAAACCGAATGTTAAAACGAAACGTTGAAACCGAATATTAAACCGAAAATGAAACGATGAGGCCTCATTTAAATCAAAGAGCGTTATGCTTTATTTAATTATATTTCTCGTTGTTTTTCATTTGAAAATATTTAAATTCCTTTTTAACGGCGTGCATTCTTTCAAAAATTATGAATCCCGATTCCGTTTTATTTATTTTGTTTTTTTTATTTCGGCTCAAACAACTTTTATTTTTAATATTTCTTTTTGCGGCTTCTTTATATGACTTGAAAACGAAGCGCATTCCGAACCGTTTGTGGGTTTCTCTGTCCTTTTTTCTTTTCCCTCTCTTGCTTTTTGAATTCATTTTAATCGAACGCTTTCGACTTTTTTATCTTTTTCAATTTTTCCTTTCGGTCGGTGCGTTTTTCATTTTTTCAATCATCGTTTTTTCAATGAAATTTTTCGGCGGCGCCGACTGTAAAGCTTTTCTTTTAATCGCTATCGGTTTTTCAGGTTTGAATTCTATTGCGATTCCGATTCAAATTTTGATTTATTCTTTAGCGATTTCCGTTTTGTTCATATCTGTTTTATTTCTTAAAAACGGATTCCTGTTTTTCAAATCGGAAAAAACAGGAATGCGGTTTCAAACATTCATCATACAATTCTTGTCTCGAAAAATCCCGTTTTTACCGTCGATAACTATCGGATTTTGTCTTTTTATTTTGAATTTTTAAAAACGGTCGATGAAAAAACAAAAGAAAACGCAAAAGCAAAAACAAAAAGTAAAAGCAAAAAGTAAAAAACAAAATTTATTTTTATTTTTATTTTTTTCCTTTTTTCCATTTCATTTTTATACGTCTTCTTTTAATTATTATCAGAAAATCATGTATGAAATCAAATCAGATTTTGAAATGAAACGGGTGTTATTATGGATGAAAACAAAATAAGAAGCCGCCTTGAACTGCGTCCGGTGACGATTGAACATTTGGATCAGTTTAATGAATTGCTTCGTTATGTTTTTCAAGTGACCAATCAAGATCTCAGAAAAAGCGGTTATAATGCAGACGAATTGATTCGCTCCAAAAGCCCCATCCTTCGTGAATCCGAAGTGATCGGCTGGTTTGACGGAGATAAGCTTGTTTCTCAACTCTCTATTTATCCTCGGCAAGTCAACATCCACGGAAAAATATTTGAAATGGCCGGATTGACGGGAGTCGGCACCTATCCCGAATATTCCAACATGGGATTGATGAACGACTTAATCAAAACGGGACTCTTAAAAATGCGCGAGTCCGGACAGCATATTTCTTACCTTTACCCTTATTCGATTCCCTATTATCGAAAAAAAGGGTGGGAAATCATTTCCGAGCACATCACTTTTAAAATTAAAGACACCCAACTTCCAAAACACGTGGACGTTTCGGGTTTTGTGGAAAGATTGCCCGTCAACGATCCCGACGTCTATTTGATTTACGACAAGTTTTCTAGAAACACTCACGGCGCAATGATTCGAAGTCCGCTCGCGTGGGAGGAATATTGGCGCTGGGAAAACGAAGACGAAAGAACCGCCGCCATTTTTTATAACTCATCAAATGAACCGACCGGGCTTCTTTTTTATTGGGTCGCGGATGACATTTTTAACATCAAAGAAATCATTTACTTGAATCAAGAAGCAAGACACGGATTATGGAATTTTATTTCGGCTCACTTCTCCATGGTCAATTGCATTGTCGGAAACGTTTATAAAAACGATCCGATCGCTTTTCTTTTAGAAGACAGCCGCATCCAAGAAAAAATAGAGCCTTATTTCATGGCCCGAATCGTCGATGTTCAAAAATTTTTAGAAGAATACCCGTTTGACCCGTCTTCCCACTCTTTCCATTTCATTGTCAGCGACCCGATTGCGGAATGGAACAACAACACTTTCGGAATCGAATGGGACTCAAACGGCCGAATTCACGTTTCAAACAATCCCGTCGGCAAACCGGTGAAAACGGATATCCGGACATTGACCGCTCTTTTAATGAGCTATCGCTCTCCTTTTTACTTTTTTAAAATTGAAAGATTGGAAACCGACCCCGAAACGCTTCGATTGCTGGATCATATTATTCCGGACCCGCAGCCCTACTTTTCGGATTATTTCTGAATTTTTGAATTATCCCGCTCCGCCGTTTTATTCTTCTTTCCTTCGTTTCATTTCGGCAATCATCATCGCTTTTACCAAATAAATCTCTTCTTCGGAAATTTCCGAATTTGTTTTTTCAATCACGGCGGAATTCGATAATTTTTCAATGAATTCGATTTGTAATTTTTCAATCGTATCCATAATCGTATTTTGTTTTTGATTCGTGACCAAACGGTTCAAATTTTCAATTTTATTTCCGCCGATCAACTTTTCAAAATGTTTAATGATTTCTAAAACGCAAAGACCGCGAATTTCTGAAATTTCACCGACGGAAAGCCCTTGTAAAAACAGTCGGTGCGTTTTATTTAAGTCTTCTTCTAAAATTACATCGCTTTCTTCTTTTAATACCGCATCGCTTTTCTCCTCTGTAATATTTGCGAAAGCAGCTCCCGTTTCCATATTTTCCGTCGTTTTATTATCGGATTGACTTGTTTCGGATTGACTTGTTTCGGATTGACTTGTTTTGGATTGACTTGTTTCGGATTGGTTAAAATCGGGTCGGACAAATTCGGATTGAACGAGCTTCGTTTGAACGGATTCCGTCAAAGCGGACGTTTCGATTTCGCCGATATAATCGCTGATTTCGTTCATGAACAATCCGCCGTATTTTTGAAGTTTGTACTCGGCGACGCCTGCGATTTTTAAAAACGAATCCCCGTCGGTCGGAAATTCCGTTGCCATTTGGCGCAAGCTGGTGTCCGCAAAAATAATGTATGGCGGTAAATTTTTATCGCTTGCGATTCGCTTTCTTAAATCTCTCAACCTCTCAAATAAAGCGGCGTCAAACTTTCCTTTCACTATCTTTTTTGAAACGGCCGGATTTGTTTTTATTTTTGTTTTTAAAGGCGGCTGGTTTTTTACGCTCGAAACTTCTTCCGTCTTTGTTTTCGGCGCCTTGTTTCCGTCATCATTCAGGCCGTCCGCCAATATCGATTTTTTCCCGCCGTAAACGATTGAGCCGCCCGAATTTTCCGCCCGCTCATCGGCCTTTAATCTTTCATTTTCGACTTCCAAATCCTCGTCGTCCTCATCCCTTAATCCTTCGTCGACTTCATCGACATAAACGCCGGCGATTGGGTCCGAATCTTTTGAATCCGGCAAAACGGTTCGCCCTTTTGAAATTTTTGAAATCGGCGCTTCCGTCATCTCAACGGACAATTCGCCGGCCATAATTTTGCGACTGCTCGCATTTAATTTGATAATCGGATATCTCTCCCCGCTGACGGTCAAATATCCGGATTGAATCAATTCGTTTCCGATGCGCTTCCATTCGGTTTTTGAAATATGTTTTCCTTTTCCGTGAATCTCCAACCGGTCATGGCGCGCTTCTTTTACTTTTTGCGTTCTGGCGCCGTAAAGGACGTCAACGACGTGAGAGATTCCGAATCGTTGCCCGGTTTGGCTCACGCACTCCAAAAGAAGCCGCGCCTCGTTTGTGCCGTCTATTTTCGTTCTCGGATGAAAACAGGAATCGCAATTTTGACACGGTTCGGTTATATTTTCCCCGAAATATCTCAAAAGAACATTGCGGCGGCAGTCCGTACTTTCGCAATAATCCATGATTTGAGAAAGTTGCAAAAACGCCAAATCTCTCTCCTTTTTGCTCGGCTTTTTCTCAATCAAAAAGCGAATCTTATGCCAATCTCCGCGGCTGAAAAACAATATACACTCGCACTCCAATCCGTCTCGGCCGCCGCGTCCGGTTTCTTGGTAATAACTTTCCAAGTTCTTCGGCAAATCATAGTGAATGACAAATCGCACATCGGGCTTGTCAATGCCCATTCCGAATGCGACCGTCGCGACGATAATATCGACATCGTCCCGAATAAATTTGTCTTGGTGGCGCGCTCTTTTGTCATCCGACAATCCCGCATGATACGGCAGGGCCGAAAATCCGAGTTTGTTTAAGCGCGATGCCAAACGCTCCACAGCGTCTCGGCTTTGGCAATAAATAATTCCGGATTTATTGCGGTTCTTTTTTAAATACCCCTCCAGCTGCTCCACGACATCTTTTTTCTCAACGATTTGATAGGATAAATTCGGGCGATTGAAACTGGAAATCTTAATCACGGGATTTTTTAGTCTCAAAACATGAACGATGTCTTTTCGGACGCGCTCGGTTGCGGTTGCCGTCAGCGCCGCGATGCAGACGCTGGGAAATTTATCGCGCAGCTCGGAGAGTTTTCGATATTCCGGGCGAAAATCATGCCCCCATTCCGAAACGCAATGGGCCTCGTCAATCGCAAAAAGACTGACGTCGGCTTTTTTCAAAAGAGAGAGGGTGGATGACATCATCAACCGCTCGGGCGCGACGTAAAGAATTTTTAAGTCCCCGTCCAAAAGCCGGCGTTTCACATCGGCGCTTTCCGATTCCGAAAGCGTGCTGTTTAAATATGCGGCGGAAATGCCGTTTGAAACCAACCCGTCGACTTGATCTTTCATCAGTGAAATTAACGGGGAGACGACAACTGCCGCTCCTTTTTTCATCAGAGCGGGAATTTGGTAGCAAAGAGATTTTCCCCCCCCGGTCGGCATCAATACAAAAACGTCTTTGTCCTCTAAAATCGCTTGGATGACCTCTTCCTGATTCGGTCGAAAGGCGGTGTATCCGAAGTTCTTCTCAAGAGTCGCCAACATATTTTTACCGGTTGTCATTCTTTATTCTCATTTTTAAATCTGAATTTCAAATAGATTCAAACAATTAAAAGGACTTTGGGTCGGGGGGTGAAAGTATTCAATGAAATCAAGTTTTTTCATACAAGTTTCATTTCAATTATTCAAATACGGAGAATCACTTTTCGAGCGAATGAATTCGCCGGTATTACTTTTAAAAGAAAAAGCGATTGAAATTGAAATGTATTATTTTCAATTTTTTCAATCGTGTTAATATGAATGTATGAATATAAATTCTGAAATATCATTCATTGCAAATGCAATTGAATCGACTCAAATCAGTATTTGGGCGCGCGTCTGACTTTTCTTGTGACGTATCCGGCCACTTTGTTGCGGATGGTTTTACTTTCAATGGTTGTGTATTTGGTCACAAGCGCTTTGTTTTGGTCAAAGTCTTCCGTAAATGCGTCGCCGTGGTTGTTTAAAAGCTTGAATGAAATTGTTTTAATGTTGGAGTGTCTTATATTTCCCATGTCTCTTCCTCTTTATTTTATGATTTTAATATTAATGTTAATTATTTCGTGATAATTGATTATTGATAATTTTGAATTTGGATTCAGAAAGACTCATCAAAGGTGACTGTTGAAAGAATCAGTTTGATTTATACTTTTTGTTTATCATAAAGGTTGCCCAAATGATTTTCTTTATTTAAATATATTCCGTTTGAATCCTTCGGGACTTTTGTTGTTAATCAAATTCAAAAACCATGCCGTCGTATCCGAGAGGCCATCTTTTGACTTCTTCGTCATGCGGTCCGTAAAAGTGGCTTAAATGCGTCAGGATCGTTTTTTTGGCGCCGATTTTTTGAGCGATTTCCATGGCTTGAGCGGCGTTCATGTGTTTGTTGACGTCCATATGGTCCGGCACGATGGCGTCCGTTATGAATAAATCCGGATTTTTCATGTGGTCCAAACTTTTTTGTGATATCGTATTGTCCGTGTCGCCGCTGACGACGATTTTATTTTTGCCGTCAAAAATGACGACTCCGGCCGGATTTTTTTCCGGGAAGTGAACCACTTTAAAAAGCGAGAATTCCAAACCGATTAAAGAAAACGGCTCATAAAAAGCGACATTATGTTTTTCCGCCGTGATAAAATCAATTTTTCCGGTTATGTGGCGGATGGTGTCTTCATGCCCGTAAACATCAATTTTTTGCTGAATGCGATAAAATTCCGGAAAGCCGCCGTAATGATCATGATGGCCGTGCGTCCAAACAACGGCGTCAATACGGCGGATATCGGCTTTTAAAAGTTGGGCGCGCATATCCGGACTTGTGTCGATGAGCACATTTCCCGATTCGGTTTGAACCAATATGGAAAATCGGGTTCTGTTGCTTCTTGTGCCGCGTTTGGCGTCCGTACAAGAAGCGCAGTCGCACCCGATATTTGGTGTTCCGGGAGCATCGCCCGTTCCGAGTAATGTGATTTTCATTGACATTTTATCCGTCTATTTATTATTTCGTTCTTTTATTTGTCTTTTTGTTTTTTTATTTGCTTTTATTTTTTATTTGTTTTTATTTGTTTTTATTTTTTATTTGCTTTTATTTCTTCAAAATTTGTACTTTTATCTTTTAATATTTTTTTAATTCGTTTCCGTTTTTATTGTTTTTTTTTTCAAAAATTTGTACTTTTGTTTTTTAATGTTTTTTTAATTCGTTTCCGTTTTTATTTTTTTGTTTTTATTATTTTATCCGTTTTTATTATTTTTATTTTTTACTTTTTTTATTCGTTTTTTATTTATCGATTCATATCATTTTTATTCTTCAATAAACGCCGCCGTTTTCAATCCCGCTCTTCGATTAAACGACAAAACCGCTTTTTCCAAATCGGCTTGAACCAAATCGTAGCGTTTTTCCAAAAGCGCGGATAAAACTGCTTCGCGAACCACCATTCTTAAATCCGAACCGGTATATTCCTCGGTTTTTTCGGCGATGGATTGCGTGTCAATGTCTCCGCCGATTTTTCTTAAAACGCTGTCTAAAATGTCTTTTCGCATTTCAAGAGTCGGGCGCTCAAAGTCGACAATTTCATCAAAACGGCGCCAAACGGCTTCATCTAGTTTTTTTGTGTGATTCGTCGCGGCGATTAACAAAACACCGTCTTCGACAAGGCTTACGTTATCGATTGCTTTTAGGAGCGTGTTGACGGCTTGTTTTATTGCGCCGTGCTCGTCATGAGACGTTCGAGACGTGGCGATGAAATCAAATTCGTCAATAAACATAATGCACGGGTCAAATTTTTTCGCCAGCGCAAAAACGCGGTCAATGTTTTTTGACGTTTCTCCCAAATACTGATCCGTAATCATGGACAAGTGAACTTCAATGATTGGAATGGACAACTTTTTAGACAAAGCGCGCGCAAAAGAGGTTTTACCTGTTCCGGGCGGGCCGACGAAAAGGACTTTTCCGATATCGTAAAGACCGATATTTTTGAAATGCTCTTTATTTTGAATCGCCAACTCTATCTTTTTTAATTCCTTTTTTTGACGCTCGGTTAAAATCAAGTCGCTCATGGATTCGCGCACTTCTTCGGGCGCTTTAATATACGCCAATTTCAACCATTCGCGACCGTTTTCTTTTCCGGTGGAAAGTTCTTCAATAATGGATTCAATCCATTCGCGAGAGGCTTCTTTTGGGGGATTTTTCAAAGCCACTTCTTCATAATTGATCTTTTCTTCCGAATTCTCAAGACGGCTGCTGTAATAATAAGCCAAAACCGGATTCTCCAAAATCCTGTCATGCGCACCGTCTTGTTTTTTAAACCATTCCGCGACCGAATCCAAACTGCCTTGCGTTAAATGCACGCTTCCGGAATAGGCGTCAACAACCGAATATGCATACGGTTTTCCATTTATCTTTAACGCGTTTTCGACATCTTCAATGCCGAACATATTTTTTATGATTGTTTTATTCGGTTTAATCGGTTTGGGCACATTTCGAGTTTTTACGTCCCATAATGTTTTTCGAATTTTTGACGGAATATCATTAACGATTAATTCATCCTCCTCATTGTAAATCTCCGCCGTCAAAAGCAGTTCGATAACATCCAACATTTCGCGAGTCATTTTTTTCCCCCTTGTTTTCTACAAACGATAATTTAAAACCGACCTTTTTCTTTTTTGGATTTGTTTTTATTTTTTGATTTTAAATGAAAGGATTCATTATTCTCTTCTGGATAATATATTTTTTGATTTTGTTTCCTTTTATTCCCCTTTTATCCGCCTTTATTTTTTTCTCTTGATTTGTCATTTTTTATTTTTATTTTTATTTTTATTTTTATTTTT
>JAVESN010000058.1:0-10558 GCA_034006575.1 Methanimicrococcus sp. | reverse complement strand
TGAATTTGACAAAAGCGCCGAGGTTTTGAACGACGCCGTCCACGACGCCGATATAGAGTTTTCCGGTCGCCAAGTCGTTGTAATCACAGGAATTATCCAATTTGTGAACGCACCCGGAAGAAAGACAGGCGTTGCAGATTTCTTCGCCGTTGTTGTTCAGATACGGAATTCTTTTTTTGCATCGCACGCAATGATAGATTTCTCCTTTGCCGTTGCATTCTTCACATTTTTCTTTTTTCTCATAAATGCCGGAGCCGCCGCAAATATCGCAGACGCCGCTCACAAATGAATTCAGGTTTTTTTCCGAAAGCTCCATTAAATTGATGGACTTGGGTTTTTCCGAATGGACAACGCCGCTGCATTTCGGACACGGTCCGGTTTCTGAGATATTATATCCCTGACCGTAACAATTTGAACATTTTTCACTCATAGTTTTTCACTTGGGATTTAAAACCGAAGTTTAAGATATAAAGTATTGCCAAAAAAAGAAGAAAAATTGAAATTAAATTTGAAAAAATATAAGAAAATGAAAAAAATGAAGCAAAACAACGGGCGATGAGTTTTGAAAAACGAAAACGCGCCAAACAGCGAAAAAACAGGCGGTTTTTAATTAAAAATAGAATGGAGAAGCCGTTTTTAATTAAAAATGAAAAATCAGCGGCATTTTTTTGGTTTGCCGCCGACGCCCGAACATTTTGACAACTATATTTATTTGATTTTCGCCGGCTGTCGAACACTTGGATAACTGTATTTATCTTACAAAATCACGGCGTTCCAAACAGTGAAAACGGACTTGGATTTTGAAAAATGAATGAAAAACGAAAATAAAGATAGAAATTAAATCCAAAAATTACTTAAATCTAAAAATGAAATGACGCATATGACTGAAATTGATCCGATTCCTTTTAAAGAGGACTTTAAACCGTCGTTGAAATACAAACCGTATTTGGCAGTAACAAGCATTTCTGCGGCAATTATTGCTTATATTTTTCTTGTTGCGTGGGTCATCGTACCGGCGGGCTTTGCTGTAAGTCTAAGTGCCGGGCTTGTCGCGTTTTTAATTCCGTTCATTTTGATTATTATTTTTGTATTTGTATGGACGCAATTGTATTACGAATCTATTGTTTATCATTTAAATGAAACGGAAATGACTTGGAGGCGCGGAGTTTGGTTCAGAACCACCGGAATTGTGCCGTACAATCGAATTACGCATATCGACATCGTTCAGGGTCCGATTATGCGTTTTTTTAAAATTTCCAATTTAAAAATTCAAACCGCCGGAAATTCCGGAAAAAACACATCCGAAATCTCAATGATTGGAATGTCGGATCCCGAGCCGCTTCGCGCATTAATTATGGATTACGTCCGCGGAACGCCCCCCGTGCCAGCGGCAACCGGCGGGATTGAAACGAAAACATTCGTTTCTCCTTCAAAAATATCAACGGCAAACGCAAATGAGAAGTTGACGGCGGAATTGTTGGAAGAAATAAAAGCGATTCGAAAAATATTGGAAGAAAAAGGGAGTTGAATTTATTTAATAAATATCATGTGATTTTGTTTATTTTATTTTCATTTCAATTTTCATATTATTTTTCATTTATTTCTCATTTTATTTTATTTCATTTACGGGCTATTTTTTGTTTTTTCCACCAAATATGCGCGTAAACCCCGTCGCCCGGCAAAACAAATCCTTTTTCCGGAACTTCCGTTAATTTTTCTTTTAAATACTCCCTGACGATTTGGATTTGTTCGTCGGTTGCCGCCGACAAACGGCCGACATATTCATCCAACGCCTCTTCAAATGTTTCATAAAAGTGAGAATCACGAAGCGGTAGGACTTGGAGGTCGGCGTAAATTCCGGCTTGGTACAAAGCGTTCCAAACTAAATCTGCAAGCGGGCGGCCGTAATACTTTTCGTTGTGAAGCTTTTCCCAAAGGTCGGCGCTCACGGCGCCCCACGGCGGGTCGGAAAGGAACCAAAAAATATGAACTTCTTTTCGAGCCGCCGCGTCCATTTTTAAAAGCGCGTCTTTCAAGTCGGGAACGGATAATGCAAAAGAAGAAACGACGTAATCAAATTTTCCGATTTCATCCGTTGAGACGTTTTCCCAAACTTTGGGAATAATCGGAATATCGGCGACAACGCCTTTTAAGTTTTTATATTCCTCCAACGCCGAATGCATCGGAGAGGCGGGCTCGACCACCGTCACGCGGCAGCCGGACGCGGCCAACGGAACCGCAAGGGTTCCCGGACCCGCGCCGATATCTAAAACCGTTGAGTCGGGCGGAAAGTTTAAGCATTCCAATTGATCCAAAACGCGCCCGACATTTCCTTGAAATAAATTCTTGGCCATTTGGTCCGTGTTTTTCTGAATTGAAAAACGTTGGGCGCCGGTTTGATAATTTGTCATTTGAGTTTGTTTTTTACAATGAGTATTCCATTCGGTGCTGGCGTCGTTCATAAATCTTAGAAGGGGTGAAAGGTTTAATACTTTATTGAAAAAACGTAATAATATGAGCCCGTCGAATAAATTAAACAGATCCAAAAAACGAGAAATTTTGAAATGAATAACAATTTATAACATGACGAAAAATATTAGAAAGAGAGAGGTTAAAAAAATAAAACATTCCAAAAAAAAATTACAAAAGAAATTACAAAAAAAATACAAAAAACATTCAAAAAAACATTCCAAAAAAACATACAAAAAAAACATGCAAAAGAAATATGCAAAAAATCATTCCAAAAGAGAGGAAAAAATATGATACAAATTGTAAAAGAATATGAGCGCGCCGTCATTTTCCGATTGGGCCGCATTCACAAGGTGTCCGGACCCGGCATTTTTTTTGTGATGCCGATAATCGATAAATTTGAAAAAATCGATATGAGAACGATTACGATTGACGTTCCGAAACAGGATATCATCACAAAAGACAATGTCACCATTATAGTGGACGCCATCGTTTATTACAGAGTGGTGGATCCGCAAATGGCCATTACGGAAGTTGAAAATTATCGGTATGCGACATCCATGCTTGCGCAAACGACTCTTCGTGATGTGTTGGGACAAATGGAATTGGATGAAGTTTTAACGCAGCGAGAAAAAGTCAATGAAGATCTTCAAAGGTTGCTTGACCACGATACCGACCCGTGGGGAATTCGCGTCACGTCCGTAACCATTCGAGACGTCAGTTTGCCCGATTCCATGCTTCGCGCCATTGCCAAACAGGCCGAAGCTGAAAGAGAGAAACGCTCCCGAATCATTTTGGCGGAAGGCGAACAAATCGCCGCGACAAAAATGCGGGATGCTGCCGCCCTTTATGATGAGATTCCGGTGGCCATTCGCCTCAGGGAACTTCAAACCCTCTCGGAAATCGCGCGCGAAAAGAATTTAATTGTCGTGACAAACACCACCGACACAGGGGAAATGATTGCGATGGCCAACGCGACCGCTAAAAGAAAACAATAAACGAAAAATAAAAAGAGAGAAAAAGTAAAAAACAAAAAGAGAACGAGAACAAAAAAGTTCTCTTATTATTCATTTTAAATATTTTGAAGTGAGATATCGGTTTGGATGTTTGGCGTTTTTTTTCTAAATTTATTTGATTCCGAAACACGCGTCTTTATTGAAGTCAAACGTTTGAAGAATCATTCCGTTTGATGAAACAATCCCAGCAAATCTTTTTGGGTTTCAATCACTCTCTCGGCGATGAATTCTTTAAACGGTTCGTCGTCGGTGTGCGCCGTTTCCAACAAACGAATATAATCGGACCTTAAGAAGACGGGAATAAGGGCGATAGAATAATTTCGCCGAAGCAGTGCCAAATTCATCAACAGGCGCGCGACTCTTCCGTTTCCGTCAATAAAGGGATGGATAAAAACAAAATTTTTGTGAACCGACGCCACAAATTCAACGGGATGTAAGATTTGTTCATATTGATTAAACCAAGAAACAAATTGAGCCGTTTCCGTTTTAATTTTATCGGGAGATGCGACGGGATATCGGCTGCCGCTGATAAAAACTTGAACGGATCGATAGACGCCTGCTTGAAGGGGGTCGATTCGCTCATAAAATAATTTATGAAGCCTTAAAATATCATCCTCTTCCAATGTTTTATGCGTTGCCGATTGCCATATGTAATCGTACGCGTTTGCATGGCCGACAGCTTCATAGATGTCGCGCAATGGTTTTCCGTCAATCGTCAATCCGTCTTCAATAACGATTTTTGTTTCGGATTCCGTCAAACTGTTTCCTTCAAGCGCGTTGCTTGAATATGTTAAGCCGACCCGATAGTAATCTTTGAGAGATTGAAGCGTATTTTTGTCCAAAGGGCGTAATGAAATTAATTTTTCATTCAACTCTTCCGCTTTTTGATATTTTTGTTTCAGGGTCTGCATAATGACGTCTCCGATTTAAGGTGTACATTAATGTGTACAAATAATGTTGTACAAATAATCTGATTTAAAATAGAGTTTGAAATCAATTAAAATTATCTGAAAAAATATTAAAAAATAGAATGATATGAATAAAAGATTTAAAAAACAGCAAGAAAAACAAAAAATCGAAGAATAAAAATCGAAGAATGAAAAAGGAAGAATAAAAAATGAAAAATGAAAAAAGAAAAATAAAAAATGAAAAACCAAAACCAAAACATAAAAAAATAGAAACGTGGGGCCGGTGAGATTTGAACTCACAACCGACGGGTCTCTCCGAATTGTCGAATCGACACTCATACAAGCACTTTCAGCGCTCCAACGGTTCCTCATCACCTTTTCCCGTCGGAAAAAGTTCGGTTGACCCGTTGCTCATCATTAAATATCCGCTGGAGCCCATCGCCCTACCAGGTTAGGCCACAGCCCCTTGACTGTTTATAAAATAATGTAAAGACAGAAAACCTTATAGGCAATTCAAAATTGATAAAGGTTTCGAATTTACACTGCTAAAAGAGGATAATTAAATATATCTTTAACGGTCATAAATGTTAAGACGGAGGGATAATATGGTATTTTTTGAAAACTTATCAATCGTTGACAGCATTTTGATATTGCTCATCATAATTTTTTTGTTGATTATGGTTCGAAATGTCTATAAACTCATAAAAAAACGAAACGAATACGTCACATACAAAGAGGCGAAAGAAGAATATGAAAAACAACAGATTCAAAATGAAAATGCCCGAATGAACGCAAAAGATGCCGTTTTTGAAGAGGAGGAAGAATAAAAAATTTTTATTTGTTTTTACTTTTGTTTTTACTTTTATTTTTGCTTTTGTTATTCTTTTATTTGACTTTTCAATCAGTTGCTTTTTATTTTCGATTTGGTTTTGCGATGTTTCTATTTGAAATTTTTACTTTTATTTTTACTTTTATTTTTACTTTTATTTTTCTTCAATCCGTTTTTTTATTCTCGTTGTTTTTAATCTTTATTTTTAACTCTTATTGAAATCCGTTTTTTTATTCTCGTTGTTTTTAATCTTCATTTTTAACTCTTATTGAAATCCGTTTTTTACTTTTTTGTTTTTCGATTTGCCGCATTTATTTTTTACGTTTTTTCACGGATTGTTTTTTTTTCAAACGTGTCATTTAAATGTATCATATATATATGAAAAATACGACAAGCTTTATAAACTCAAAGATTTTAGACATAAATTGGTGAACTTATGCTTATTGTCCATGCGATCATAAAAATAAAACCCGATACGGAAAATGAATTTTTAGAAAAAGTTCAACCGTTGCTGACCGCCAGTCGAAAAGACGAGGGCTGTATTTCATACGCGCTTTTCAAAAATACGGAAGAGAAAAACTCATTTATGATGGTCGAACAGTGGGAAAGTCCCGAGATGTTGGAAAAACATACAAAAGAGCCCCACTTTATCAAATTCGGAGAAGATGCGGGAGATTTAATGGCCGCACCGCTTGAAATTAAGACTTATCCTGTCGCAGACTGATAAAGAAATGATTTGTTATTTCCTTATTAAAATGCGCGGAATAACAAACCCAAAAAACGGTATTGTCAAAACAATACAAATATTAAATCATAAACACTGAGTAGCAAAAAACGAAAATAAAAGTAAAAGAAGGCGGACAAGAATTTCGATGTCCGCTTTTTATTGTTTTTTCAATTTTTTGTTTTTCCTTTCACTGTTTTCATTTTCTTTTTTATTCTCTTTCGTTATTCACTTCTTTTTCTTTTAATTCAACTTTTTTTCAATTTTTTTCAAGCTTCTTCTATTTTGTTTTTAAATATCGTGTATGACCAGAGTTGGTAAATCAAAACGATCGGAACGAAAATCAAAGCCGCGTAAAACATTAACGTCAATGTCAGCTGACTGGAAGCGGCGGCAAAAATACTGACGCCGAATTCCGGGTTTAAGGTTGATTTTAAAATGTACGGATAGAGTGAAACAACTCCGGTCGCCGCTCCAAAGAAGAGTGTGCCGAGATTTGCCAAAAACGCGAAAAACGGTCGACCAGACTTTTTAATCGAGAGCGCGATGCACGCCAAAGCGAAAACGACCGCAATCGTTGGAACGATATACAAAATCGGATACGCGTTGTAATTGATGGCAAACCCGTCCGTATTAAAGAGCGAGAGAATGTAAATCAAAGCGACAACCGCGACGGCGACGGAAGATTTTTTGGCAAAGTCGCCGCAATTTTTGGAAACCGCCCCTGTCGTTTTATGCGCCCCCCAAAGCGCGCCGGATGTCAGGAAGAAAAGAACGAACAGCAACGCGCCGAGAAGAGCGTGGACGTTAAAAAGCCCGAGAAGCGTTCCTTCATACGCATAGTCGGCGCCGATGAACAACCCTCTAAAGAAGTTGGTAAAAGCGACGCCCAAAACAATCGCAATCAAAAAACTGCCGACAGACCATCCGTAACGAAAAGCGTTTTGAAGTTTTTCATTCTCGTCGTGATAAATCAATTCCAGGCAAATTCCTCTTAAGATAATCGCGAGCAACAGAAGCATCATCGGAATGTAAAGCCACGTGAACATCTTTGAAAAGATGACCGGAAAAGCCGCGAATGTGCCGCCGGCCGCTAAAATCAGCCAAACCTGATTTCCGCCCCAAAACGGACCGACGGATTTGGCGAGCTGAAGGGTTTGTCCCATATTTTTCGGGATAAAGGCGGCCAGCATTCCCGCGCCGAGCGCAAAAGAGTCAACGACGAGATAGATTGTCCAAATGACACCCCAAAGGACAAACCAAATATTGATCAAAAATTCATAATCAAGCATGTTCTTTCACCTCAGGCCCTTTAACAATTGCGTTTTTCATCAAATACAGGAACAGGACGAAAAGGATCAAATAAAAAAGAATCAAAAGTCCCATTGAAAATAAAATTTGAATCGCGGGAACCCCTGAAACCGCTTCGGAAGTTCGGTAAAGCCCGTAAACAATCCACGGCTGGCGCCCGACTTCGGCAACGGCCCACCCAAACGCGATTGCGAAATACGGAAGCGGCAAACTGTAAAGCATGAGTTTCATGTATTTTTGAGAGAGGGCGTTTTCAAAGGCCGGGTCTTTTTTAAGCAAATAAAGACCGGCAAAAGCTTCCAAGAGGAATAAAATTCCCAAAACGACCATAATTCTGAAACTGAAAAATGTAAGGGCGGCCGGCGGCCTGTCTTCCGGGTCGATATCGTTTAAACCGGTCACTTCTCCGTCAAAGCTGCCCGTTAAGAGGAAACTGCCGACTTTGGGAAGAGCGACGGCTTGAACGAGATTGCGCTCCGCGGAATCTGACGGGATTTGAATCAAATACATCGGAACGCCCGATCCGCCTTCCCAAACCGCTTCCATCGCGGCGGCTTTGACCGGCTGGACTTCGCCGACGTAGTGTCCGTAAAACATGCCCAGTCCCGGCAAAAGAAGCGCGGAGATAATCATAACGCAAATACCGAGCTTCATGGAGGATTGGAATAGGCCGGTATTAGATTTTTTAAGCAAATGATACCCGCTGATTGCGATCATGAAAACGGCGGACAATAAGTAAGCGGAAAGCAATGTGTGAACCAGCATGTACCACAGATAAGGGTTCGTTAAAACGGAGCCGAAGTCGGAGAGAAGAATTTTGCTGCCGTCGGCGGCCAATTCATACCCGACCGGATTTTGCATAAACCCGTTTGCCGTAATAATCCAAACACCGGAAATCATTGTTCCGATGGAAACCAAAACCATTGAAATCGCTTTGAGCATCGGTTTTTTATGGGTTGTAAAGTGCCAAATACCAAAAAACGTTCCTTCTATGAAGAAGGCGATTAAAGCTTCAAGAGCCAGCGGGGATGCAAAAACGTCGCCCATGAATTCGGCGTATTGCCCCCAATTCGTTCCGAATTGAAAGGTCATTGCAAAACCGGTTACAATGCCGAACGCGAAATTTATCTTAAAAAGATTGCCCCAATATTGAGCCGATTTTTTCCATTTTTCATCTTTTGTTTTCCAATATTTGACTTCAAATCCGGCCACCATCGCGCCCAGACCGATGGTCAAAGGAACGAATATGAAATGGAAAAAAATAGTGAACGCGAATTGAAGCCGACTGAGTAAAACAATGTCTTCGATCATAAAATGCCACCTTTTTTAAACAATACAATAAGAATCATAAATAAAAATAAAAAGGATTACAAATTAATTAATAATATATTTTAGAAAAATATACAACAAAGAAGAAGGGTTAACTCATATTTATATTTATTATACTTGTTATTGTAAAACAATTTTCGAGATATTATAAACCCCGTGAAATGATATAAATTAAGATTTCATTGTATTTTTGGAATTTAAAATCGGAAAATTATCGATGTAACAAATATAATAGATATGATATGAAATGCTCTTCTCGATAGTAATTATCATTACCCTTATAAAGAGGATTTGTTCAAAAAATGTAATTTATCGGCTGCAATACGAAAAAAATGAAGATATCATATAAACATAAGTTTTAAATAGAAAAGATTCCTATTAAGATATGTGTTCGAAGTAAGAACTAAAAAGTTCTTCTAAAAAATTTAAACCAAATACGACTCCCGCAAAACAAATTCAAATAAATAAAAAAAAGAAAAGCGGATAAAAACGACTTCGAATCAAAAAAAAACGAACCTTGAATGGTAACATTCCGACCTCTAAAAAACGAAAACGGATATTGATTTACACCACACCGGCCTATAGAAAACGAACTCGATTTAAACACTCTTAAACCAATAAATGATAAAAACGAATTAAAATTTAAATACTCCAACCGAAAAAACGAAAACGAATTTTATTTTTTGACATTCCAACCGAAAAAACGAAAACGAATTTTATTTTTTGACATTCCAACCGAAAAAACGAAAACGAATTTTATTTTTTGACATTCCAACCGAAAAAACGAAAACGAATTTTATTTTTAACACTCCAACCGAAAAAAACGAAAACGAATTTTATTTTTAACACTCCAACCGAAAAAACGAAAACGAATTTTATTTTTAACACTCCAACCGAAAAAAACGAAAACAAATATTATTTTTAACATTCCGGCCGATAAAACGAAACGGAATTAAAATTAAACACCCCAATCAACAAAAAACAAAAACGAATTTGAATTTATAACATTGCGGTCGACAAATATTAAATTTCAGAATAATATAAAAACCGGCTTTTATTTTTTAAAAACAGAAATAAGAGTAAGCCCTTAAATAAAAACAGGAGAATAAGAAATGGATTTTACAAGTTTATTTAAAGCACCCGAAACCGAAGGAAAAGAAAAACACGTCCCGATGATTAAACGCGGCAGCGGCCACGGCGGCACGCATGAGAACGTCGTAATCGTAGCGGTCGGAGAAGAAACGGCCCATCCGAATACCACAGAGCATCACATTTCCCGAATCGAACTTTACGGCGTTAAAAAAGAAAACGATCAAGTGGTTTTTATCGGACAAGCGGATTTCGCGCCGGGAATCGCGGAGCCTGTCGCCACTTTTAAAACGGTTGACTTGAATCAATTCAAAATGCTCGGCGCTCTTTCATACTGCAATCTTCACGGTGTTTGGAAAAATACTTTGAAACTTTGAGTTCAATTTTAAGTCGTATTGATTCATGAAACAAATCTTTATTTGATTCATTGACATGAATCAATTCTCCTTTTAAAAAAATGACACCCGGAAATATACCGGTTTTTAAAATTTACAAATATACATATTTTTAAAAATTACGAATATGTTACATCAATTTTTTGTTATTGAATTTCGTTGAATTTTTATTAAGTTTTTATTGAGTTTCATTGGACTTTTATTGAATTTTATTGAGTTTTTATTGAGTTACATTGAACTTTTATTGAATTTTGTTGAGTTTCATTGGACTTTTATTGAATTTTGTTGAGTTTCATTGGACTTTTATTGAATTTTGTTGAGTTACATTGAACTTTTATTGAATTTTGTTGAGTTTCATTGGACTTTTATTGAATTTTGTTGAGTTTCATTGGACTTTTATTGAATTTTGTTGAGTTTCATTGGACTTTTATTGAATTTTGTTGAGTTTCATTGGACTTTTATTGAATTTTGTTGAGTTTCATTGGACT
>JAVESN010000065.1:0-9830 GCA_034006575.1 Methanimicrococcus sp. | reverse complement strand
ACTTTTATTGAATTTTGTTGAGTTTCATTGGACTTTTATTGAATTTTGTTGAGTTTCATTGGACTTTTATTGAATTTTGTTGAGTTTCATTGGACTTTTATTGAATTTTGTTGAGTTTCATTGGACTTTTATTGAATTTTGTTGAGTTTCATTGAACTTTTATTGAATTTCATTAAGTTTTTATTGAGTTACATTGAACTTTTATTGAATTTTGTTGAGTTTCATTGGACTTTTATTGAATTTCGTTAAGTTTTTATTGAGTTACATTGAACTTTTATTGAATTTTATTGAGTTTCATTGGAATTTTATTGAATTTCGTTAAGTTTTTACTAAGTTTTTATTGAAAAATTATTAAAAAATATTGAAAAAGTATTGAAGAAATTTTTAAAACGTTTTTGAAAAAATAAATTTTAAACCAGTAATAATAAATAAAGAGCAGAATTATAACAACAATATTATTGTAAAATTACCGTTAATTTGCATCTGTTTGGCAGTTGTTAAGAGGATTATATTATGAAAGTTACGATGGACATTGAGCTCAAAGACGAACCCGGTCAATTGATTTTGGCGCTTGAACCGGTTTCGCGCAACAACGCGAATTTAATTTCCGTATTCCATTACCACAAAACGAACTCGAACACAAAAAAAGGCGGAGAAAAGCTTCAAGTTCAGCTGGTTTTGGATGCGAAAGGTCCCGTTATTGAAAAGATAAAAGAGGATATGGAAAAAACCGGAATTCGCATTCTTCGAATCGGGGAAGAAAAATACGGGGAAACCCTTACGATTCTCATGATCGGCCATGTTGTCAACACGGATATTCGAGACACCATTTCAAGAATTGATGAGACGCGCATCGCAGAAGTGATAAGCATGTCGCTCTCCATGCCGGAAATAGATAAACCGACATCTGCCGCGGTGACAATCAATGCCATCGGAAAAGAAGAAATGAAAAAAACGATTGCTTTGTTAAAAGAGATTACAAAAGAGAAAAATATTCAATTGATTTTGCCGATTGAAATCGAGTAAGGAGAATAAAATATGAAAACAATTAAAGCTTCCATAATCGGATTCGGATCAATCGGGCAAGGCGTGGCTCGCGTTCTTTTAATGAAAAAAGATTACTTAAAAAAGGAAGGGCTCGACATAAAAGTGATTGCCGTCACCGATTCAAAAGGCGCGATGATTGATGAAAACGGTTTGGACTTGGAAAAATGTTTGGAAATAAAATCCGAAAAAGGAACAATCGCCGAAGAAAAGATGACGGGACTCGAAGTGATTCGGCAAATCGAACATGATTTGGTGATTGAAGTCACTCCGACGGATGTGATAACGGGCGGCGCGGGCCTGCTCAATATGCAAGCCGCATTTGAAACAAAAAAAGACGTCGTCACCTCCAATAAAGGACCGCTCACGCTGAAATTTAAAGAACTCAACGAACTGGCCGAGCAAAACGGCCGTCTCTTCCGATACGAAGCAACCGTCGGGGGCGCCATGCCGATTATCAATTTAACAAAAGAAGTGATGGCCGGAAACGAAATTGAAAGCATAAAAGGCATTTTTAACGGCACATGCAATTATATTTTAACGCGCATGCTGGAAGAAAAAGCGGCGTATTCCGAAATATTAACGGAAGCCGTGGATTTGGGAATTGCCGAAACCGATCCGACGTATGATGTGGAAGGCATTGATACGGCCGGAAAAGTTGTCATATTGGCAAACGCGGTTTTTGGGATGAACAAAACCATAAACGATGTCGATCGAACAGGAATTACCCAAATCACCTATGAGGCTTTGGAGATGAGCGAGAGAAACGGAAAAACCATCAAATTAATCGGAGAGGTTCGAAAAAACGGGGAGTTAACGGTTTCACCGCGTTTGATTCCGATCGGACATCCGCTTTCCGTCAGCGGCACGTTAAATGTCGCGTCCGTTCAAACGGATTTGGCCGGCGAAATAACGGTAACCGGAAAGGGCGCAGGCTCGATTGAAACGGCAAGCTCAATTTTAAGCGATATCATTTCCATCTATAAAGAAAATTAAACAAAAACGGCAGGAAAAGAAGTGACGCAATTTTTTGAGTTTACAGACCTTTGCCTTCGCATTGAAAGCATTCCGGGCTCCTTAGAAATCACGGATGTTTTTGCGGAGTTTTTAAAAACGGTTGATGACGAGGAGTTGGGTCTTTCTTGCTACATGATTACGGGCGAGATTTTTCCCGCGTGGACCGGAAAAAAGTTGGGTCTCGGACCGAATCTTCTTTACGCCGCGCTGGCCAAAGCCGCGGGCATTTCTCCCGACAAGATTAAAGATTTGTTAAGAGAAACGGGCGACATCGGGGAGACGACTTATCGAGCGCTTCGTGATGAGAATAAAAGTCAATCCACGTTTTCCAGTTTTTTTGAAAAAGAAGAGGACCTAAATCTTGAAAAAAAGGGTCAGCTTTCGATTCGAGAAGTTTATGAGCGTTTGAAAGAAATCGCCGACATATCCGGAAAAGGCGCCCAAAATCAAAAAATAAAGACCCTTCAATTTTTATTTTCGGAGTCTGCCCCGATTGAAGCCAAATTCATTTCAAGAATCGCGTTGGAAGAGCTCCGAATCGGAATCGGCGAAGGAATTGTCCGAGACGCGATTGGAAAAGCGTTTGATGTCCCCGTGGCGCAAGTGGAATTTGCTTTTATGGTGACCAACGATTTGGGGGAAGTTGCAAAAACCGCAAAAAATGGCGGATCGGACGCTTTGTTGCACCAAAATATTCAAGTCAATCGGCCCGTAAAAATGATGTTGGCGCAAGTCACAAACAGCATCGATTCGGCCTTTTCCGATTTAAACGAAGCGGCCATCGAATGGAAATTTGACGGCGCACGCCTTCAGATTCATAAAAACGGAGAAGAGATTCAATTGTATACGCGCCGCTTGGAAAATGTCACGCATTCCATGCCGGATGTCGTCAAGGCGGTCAAAGAAAATGTAACGGCCGTTAACGCGGTTTTGGACGGAGAAGCCGTTGCCGTGGATACCGATGGGAATCCGCGTCCGTTTCAAGATATTTTAAGAAGGTTTCGCCGCAAATACGATGTTGAAAACACGTCTAAAGATATTCCGATTCATGTCAATTTGTTTGATTTGCTTTACGCGGACGGTGTCGATTACATTGAAAAGCCGTTGCTTGAGAGACGAGAAAAATTGTCGGCGATTATAAAGCCGAATTCAACCGGGATCAGCGTCGATGAGTTGATTTTGACAAAAGACCCGGAAGTCGCGGCTCAAATTTATGAAAACGCTTTAAAAGCCGGCCACGAGGGCATCATGATTAAAAATCCGGCTTCTCCTTATTCTCCGGGAAAGCGCGGCAAGAATTGGTTAAAAAAGAAGCCTGTGATGGACACTTTGGATTTAATCGTCATTGGCGGAGAATGGGGTTCCGGCAAACGCAAAAACAAAATCGGATCTTACGTTTTGGCTTGTTACGACGATGTGAAAAACGTTTATTTGGAAATCGGCCGCGTCGGAACCGGTTTGAGCGACGAGCTTTTGGACTCTTTGACGGAACAATTTTTAAAAATAATCGAAGCGGAAGACGGTGTTAATTTAAAAATAAAACCGGAAATCGTCTTTGAGGTCGCTTTTGAAGAAATTCAAAAAAGCCCGAATTATCCGGCCGGCTACGCGCTCCGATTTCCGAGATTGATTCAAGTTCGTGAAGATAAGGATATCGAAGACATCGACACGATTGAAAAAATCGAACGTATGTATTCCGGTCAAAAAGATGTTTTTTGAGCCGGCTTTTTTTTGTTGTGAAAAATAATCGGCTTTTTTATTGATTTTTTTGAAAAACAACCAACCGCCGAAAATGAAAACGGTGTGGCGGGTAGAAATTTAAACCGTTGATAACAATGCCCGCATTCGAGATAGCGAACGGTTGTTTTAAAAGAAACAAACGCAAACCCAAAACGCCAACCAAGCGGCAAATTCAAAACGCGGACCAATCGGCAAATCAAAAAACAAAAAAGCCAACCGCAAATTTCGACAAAATCGTGCCGCGCCAAGCAATGAAAACACCTTCTCATTTTTCAAAAACGAAGATAAAACACGATACGTAAAAAATGAAAAATAAAAGTTTATTTTAAGAATCCGATTCTTCTTTTGAATATCGGATCAACGGTTTGGATAAATGTCTGCGCGCCGACGGCGGCACTTCGTACCAACCCGGAGAAAGATTTCTCAAATATGTCGTTTTTGTTTTGTCGCTCGCTTTGGTTTTGCATTTCTTGCAACGGAATCCTTGATTGTTTCCGGCCGATTCCATTCGTTTTTGGCAGAGGGGACAAGGGGGATTTTCATATGAAACAGATTCCGCCAATTTTAAAACTTTGATTTTTTCCAAATTGAGCGTGTTGTTTTTAAAACTGCCGTAAACTTGAATGTCATCGCCGGGAATGAGTTGTCGAATCGTGTGCCTGAAAATGCCGGTCGGCTCAAAGGCGGCGCATTCCAATAATTCTCCGGCGATGTCTTTAATTTGAAAAATATCGTGGCCGCCTTCTGATGTTTCGGGATTTGAAAAAACCGCCCCTTTGAGAGAATAAGAATGAAGCGAAGACATTTCCGAGATACGGGAAATCGGAAGAATGTGCGCGTCGGTTCCTTGGTTGGTTTGAAAGATTTGAAAGCGTTCAATCGGTTCGGAAACGACGTGTTGCGCCGCGGTTGAAACGGATTTGGGGTTTTTGCCGCGAATTCCGAATAAGACCGGGTCCGGAGATCCCGGAACGCAAACGGCAAACGGTTTGTTTTTGGAATAATCCACGGTGTCCCATGTGTCGGGCGTTGTTGTTTGGTCGGCGTCAATCAAACTTTTTAAATCAACGTGTCTCGGAATTTTATTTTCAATATTCAAGCGGGTCCGATACGCCAATAATTCGTAAGTCAAATCCCAACCGGGATTGAGCATCGCCCCGCACACCGCCAATGCGCCGATGAGTCCGCGACCGTTTTTCATAGAAAAGTGAAAAACGGAGTCGCCGTGTTTTTCTTCAAATTCCTTCAATAAGTCGGCCGCTTCTTTTATTTCAATGACATCCGTAACGGCTTTTTTAAAAAGAACACCCAAAGGCCGGCGCACAAAATCATGCGCTTCGTCAAAAATAAAAACCGCGCCGGGATTTGTTTTATCGCACGAAACCTCCGCGTACTCTTCAATTTTTTTTGTCACAAAAGAAATCAACGTCCGTCTTGACTCAAAATCGTCGGAAAATAAAGAAAATGAAATTCCGAGAGCCGCGTTCCCGCGCGTTTTGTAAGGAATCGTCGGATTCAACCGCATCAAAAAAGGATAATCGCAAACAACACCAAAAGCCTTTAAATCCTCCGCCAAAAGCGCCGCTAAATAAGTCGTGCACATGCCCTCATTTGAATCCGTATCATCCATTCCGATAAACATTGTCACATCAAAGAACGGCAAATTATATAGATTTTCATAAAAGACCAAAACTTTCGTCTGCCACCCTCAATCCAAAAAACAAAAATTTTCATCTTCAATCCAAAAAATCAAAACTTCCGTCTGCCGCCTTCAATCCAAAAAACAAAAGATTTCATCTTCAATCCAAAAAACAAAAGCTTTCATCTTCAATCCAAAAAATCAAAAATTTTCATCTTCAATCCAAAAAACAAAATTTTCATCTTCAATCCAAAAAACAAAAGCTTTCATTTTCAATCCAAAAAATTAAAAATTTTCATTTTCAATCCAAAACATCAAAAATTTTCATCTTCAATCCAAAAAACAAACCGGATAGCGGTTTTCAATTAAAAAATAAACCGGACAGCAATTTTCAAACAGATAAGAAATGAATGAAAAATAAGAATAACTTAAATTAAAAAAATAGATATAAAAAACGAATTGAAGAAAAATAAAAATAAAAGAACGAATTGAAGAAAAATAAAAAAAGAAATGAATTGAAAAATCAATTCAAATACGGATTTCAATTCAGAAAAGCAATGAAGACAACGTGACGGAATCCGGATAATAAAGCGTGTAATTTCCGATTCCGGCAAGCTCAGCGGCTTTATCGGCGGCTTCGTAAAGGTTTCCGAAGTCATCTATAAGACCGTTTTCTTTTGCGGCCGTTCCGGTGTAATATCGACCGTCAGACAAACTCAAAACTTCATTGTAAGTCATATTTCGGCCGGAAGCCACATCATTTACAAAAACGCGGAACAAATCGTCCACAACGCTTTGCATGTATTTTTTTTCATAATCCGTTAACGCTCGATGGTCCGAGCCCATGTCTTTCAATTCGCCGCTTTTAATCAACGTCACCTCAATGCCGGCTTCGTCATAGGCTGCCGATTTATCATAATGAATCGAATAAACGCCGATTGAACCGGTGATGGTTGAAGGTGTCGCATAAATGTAATCGGTTTGAGAAGCGACATAATAAGCGGCGCTTGTCGCTTGATCCGCCATGGATGTGACGACAGGAATTCCCATTTCTTGAGCGCGCTTGATTTCCGCATTGATTTCCTGAGAACAAGACGCGGTTCCGCCGGGACTGTCAATTCTTAAAACAATTCCTTTAACGCTGCTGTTATCGGCAGCCGCTCGAATGTGCTTTGCGATAGAATCGGAGCCGGCGTACCCGGAGCCGTACGCCAAATCACCGGTGTACATCGTGCCCGAGATATGAATGACCGCGATTTTATTGCCGGAATTGATGCCCGAAACACTGTCCGTTGCAACATAAACGGCAAAAACCAATACGAATAAAATAAGAACGGCGCCGAAAACGGCCCAAATCCCTTTATTGGATTTCTTCGTCTCTTTTTTGGGAGAATAAATTTTTTGCGGGTCCGGACGAGAAGAAGGGGAAAAACGAGAGACGGATGCGTCCTTTGACTTAAAAGTTGAGGAAGGCGAAGACGGGGAAACAGAAGATTCCGATTCGAGAGATGCAGAAGCGGAAGCAACGGAATCAGAATTTATAGAAGCGGAAACAACAGAATCAGAATTTATAGAATCGGAAGCAACGGAATCAGAATTTATAGAATCGGAATCCGCAGAAACGGAGTTTTCGGAAACGGAAGTCACGGAAACAGGATTTGCAGAGTCCGAGCCGGAAGTATTTGGATTCATATCGGGCGCGTAGCTGTAATACGGCTGATAAGAAGAGCCTGAATCGATTTTTGGATTTGTTTTTGGGTTCAAGCGATTGAGTCCTCCTATGATATTTTTGAATGATAAATAAAATATCGTCTTGGATTAAATATTCTCTGTTTGAAAAACTCATACAAAATTTTATAAATTCAAGAAGTCTTCATAAGAGTCATTTGAGACATATAATTGAGGAAAAAAGATGAATCCAAAGACGAAACCGATGATTGTGACATGCGGTCTGCCGTACGCAAACGGAATGGCGCATATCGGACATTTAAGAACATATATTCCGGCAGACACATACGTCCGCGCGCAGAGAAAACAAGGAAAAGAAGTCGTTTTCATTTGCGGCTCGGATACGCACGGGACGCCCATTGTCGTCAACGCGGAAAAAGAAAAGATGACGCCCAAGGAATTGGTGACGGTTTATCATGAACATTTTTTAAACATATTCAACCAAATGAATATCCGGTTTGACGCGTTTGGAACGACGGACGATGAGGAGAATCATAATCGTACGACGGAAATTGTTCAAACGCTGATTGACAACGATTATGTTTACGCCAAAAACATCGACGTCGCGTACTGTCCGTATTGCGACCGGTTTTTGCCGGACCGGTATGTCGAAGGGATTTGTCCGCATTGCGAGGCGATTGCGCGCGGAGACGAATGCGATCAGGGGTGTAAAAAACCATTGTATCCGGGGGAATTGATTGATCCGCGTTGTACGGTTTGTAAAAATCCGGCGGAATACAGAAGTCAGGAGCATTATTTTTTTAAGCTGTCGGAGTTTGAAGGATTTTTAAAGGATTATTTAGAAACCCTTCGCGGAACGGACAACGCCGTCAATTACGCTAAAGGGTGGGTGGCGCAAGGGCTTGAGGATTGGTGCATTACGCGAAACATGGATTGGGGCGTTAAGTTTCCAGGCGCGGACGGTTTGGTCGTTTACGTTTGGGTGGACGCGCCCATCGGCTACATCGCGTTTACGGAAGAGTGGGCGAAGAAAACCGGGAATTCGTGGGAAAAGTTTTGGAAAGAGGAGTCCGATATCGTTCATTTTATCGGCGGGGATATTGTCTATCATCACTGTATTTTTTGGCCGGCGATGTTAAAGGGCGCGGGGTATTCGTTGCCGACGGATGTTGTGGCTTCGGGAATGGTTAAAATTGAGGACCGCAAGTTTTCAAAAAGCCGCGGTTATGTGGTTTGGGTCGGCGAGGATTATTTGAAGCAGGGTTTTCATCCGGATTTGCTGCGCTATTATTTGACGGGGTATACGTCGCATACAAAGGAAGTGAATTTTTCGTGGAAGATGCTTCAGGAAAAGATCAATTCGGAGTTGGTTGCGGATCTCGGCAATTTGTTTTATCGCAGTTTGTTGTTCGCGGCTAAAAATTTCGGTGAAATTCCGAACGGAACGGTTCATGAAGATATTTCAAAGCGAATTTCTCAAACGGTCAAAGAGGCGCCCGGTGTTTTAAATGAATACGAATTTAAGCAGTATGCCGATAAAGTGATGGAGCTTGCGTCTTACGCGAATGCTTATTTCCAATCCAACGAGCCGTGGGCGTTGATTAAAACCGATAAAGTGAAATGCGCGGATGTCGTTTACAATTGTCTTCAATTGGTCAAAGCGATTTGTATTTTGTTTGAGCCGGTCACTCCTGAAAAAATGCAGGAAGCGTGGGAGCAGTTGGGAATGAGCGGAAATGTCTCAGACGTACTTTATGAGGAGGCGTCAGTCCCGCTCGTCTCGGGCTCTCGTTTGTCTCTTCCGAAAATTTTGTTTGAAAAGTTGGAGGATGAGAAGATTGAAGAAATGGACAATATCGCAAAAGGCCGCGTTAACGAGGCTTTGAAGGCGGCCGGATTATTGCCGGAAGAGAATGCCGAAAACAAGAGCGTGGAAACGAAGAGCGCCGATATTAAAAAATCAAAAGAAAATAAAAAACAAAAGGGTGAAAAAATGGACGGAAATAAAAAGGATGAAAAAGACATGATTGCACAAGAAACGGCGGAGATTTCAATCGATGATTTCTTTAAAACGAAAATCAAGGTCGGTAAAATCCTTTCCGCTGAAATCATCGAGAAATCGACGAAGTTATACAAAATTATGGTGGATGTCGGCGAAGAGAACCCGCGCCAGATCGTTTCGGGGATTCGCGCGTATTATGAAGCAAAAGATTTGGTCGGCAAAATCGTTTGCGTCGTCGTCAATTTAAAATCGGCGAAGCTTTGCGGCGTTCAATCCCAGGGCATGATTTTAGCGGCGGACGACAATGACGGAAAAGTTTCTTTGCTGATGCCGGATCAAGATTTAAAACCGGGATCGGATGTTTGTTAAGGAGAGAGATATCTCTTTTTTTCAAATTCCTCTTTTTTCAATTTTTATTTTTTTCAAATTTTATTTATTTCCAATTTTTTTCAAATTTTATTTATTTCCAATTTTATTTTTTTAGTTTTTTTCAGGTTTTCCGGAGCTGACCAAGTGCCAAACGCTAACGCTGACCAAGTGCCAAACGCTAACGCGGACCAAGTGTCAAACAATAACGCGGACCAAGTGCAAATGCTAACGCTGACCAAGTGCAAATGCTAATGCTGACCAAGTGCAAATGCTAACGCTGACCAAGTGCAAATGCTAACGCTGACCAAGTGCAAATGCTAACGCTGACCA
>JAVESN010000039.1:0-15500 GCA_034006575.1 Methanimicrococcus sp. | reverse complement strand
TAACGCGGACCAAGTGCAAATGCTAACGCTGACCAAGTGCAAATGCTAATGCTGACCAAGTGCAAATGCTAACGCTGACCAAGTGCAAATGCTAACGCTGACCAAGTGCAAATGCTAACGCTGACCAAGTGCAAATGCTAACGCTGACCAAGTGCCAAACAATAACGCTGACCAAGTGCCAAACGCTAACGCTGACCAAGTGCCAAACGCTAACGCTGACCAAGTGCAAATGCTAACGCTGACCAAGTGTCAAACAATAACGCTGACCAAGTGCAAATGCTAACGCGGACCAAGTGCCAAACGCTAACGCGGACCAAGTGCCAAAACATTAATGCCGGCCAATCGGCAAGCTTTAAACACAAATAAAACAGCGATTTTAAATTCAATAGAACAGTCGGTGTTCATTTTTATTGATTTTAGGGGGTCGAATCCGCAAATTTCCGATTTTTTTCGTTCGCGTTCACTCATAAAAAAATCGAAAATGAGCGGTCGGATTTGGAATTTCAAAAACATTAAAAAAATCAATTGAGAATAAATTCAAAAAACGGCGGCGAGATTTGGTTTGGAAAAATAAACGGCGTTGAGGTTTGATTTGGAAATTAAATCGCGCCAAACAGCGAAAACGAGACACGTTTTAAAAATATTTATGGGAAAAAACTTTTTCGGGAATCAAAGAAACAAAAAGAAAAAAAGAAATATTATTTTTTATCGACTTTGCGCTCTTCGATGGTTTCAATCAAATCTTCGGGGCCGCTCATTTTGACGAGTTCTTTTTTCTCGATAAAGGCGGTGCTTTGAACGGATTTGACTTTGGAGTTGCCGTTGATGAGAAAAACGGATTCGGTTTCAAAAACGTCGGAGATGCTGCTCATCAGATGCGCGCGCTTGAGTGTGGAGGCGTTGTATTTGCTGACGCCGGTCAGGATGACGGAATTTTTGTCTTTGGAAACGGCGCGAAAAGGCGCGTGGGCGGTTTCTTTGACGTCAAAGCCCAGCGTTGAGATGTAGGTCAGCATTTCGTTTTCCGCCGATTCGGCGGGATTTTGTATTTTAGAAAGGGGTTGACTTTGAGATTTGGATTTGTTTTCGGCGGAATCGTGAATCGGAGTCGTTATCGGATTGTTCAAGGGATTATTCAGGGGATGAGCGATGGAACCGCCGACTTTAGACGGATTTTGAAGTTCGGATTTGGGGCCGGTTAAAACGGACGGGTTTAAAATATCAATCGGTTGCGCGAGTTCGATTTGAAGCAAATCCTCAAGCATTAAAACCGTGTCGATGGATGCGTGCATTCCTTCCTCTTCGTATTTGCTGATTGTCCGCCGGGAAACGCCGATGATGCCGGCCAGTGAGCCGAGCGACATGTTGTTTTCGATGCGCGCGTCTTTTAAGGCGGCGCCGTTAATCGGAACGTAAAGGCCTCCGGGGGAGGCGGAGACCATCGGCGGGATGCCTTCGATAAAATAATCATAAAACGTTTGAATGTTAATCGCCGTGATTTTGTAACGCATATAAATGACGTTGTCCTCAAGCGGTTGATCCCGCGTTTTTTCGCCGATGACAAGAGGCGTTCCGCCGAGGATTTCTGAGAGATAGCGCATTTCGTTTGCCGTCTCTTCCGTTAGACCGTCCAGGTTGAGAAGGATTTTGCATAAAAGAAGCGTCTCCCCTCGTCGCGCCGCGATATCAAAACTTCGCGGTCGGATGTCGCATTTATCGGAAACCATAAAACCGGCATGCTTCAGCACTTCAATCGTTTGGTCGGCCAGGAGATCTCGAGACATTTCTGAAATAAAATTAGAATATCGGGCTATATAAAAGTTCTTAAAAATAAAAAAGATGAAAAAATAAAAACAAAAACAAACAAATGAAAAATGTAAAATGAAAAATGAAACAAAATAAAAAGGTAAAAACAAAAATAAACAATAAAAATGCCCGACCAAACTTAAACACGATAACAGAAAGCGAGAGGGATATCTTATCGTTGATTTAATAAAAAATCAACAACCGTCTTTCAAACATTTAATCAAACCTCAAGAACGACCGTTCGCTACGGGCGCCGCCGAAGGCGGTGACAAAGCGAACGGATTCGACCCAAAAAAATAAATCGAAAATAACAACTATTTTTTAAAAAAGGGTTAAATCGCAAATTCCGATTTTTCAAAAAAATGAAAAAGAACCGAAGGGTAAACGAAAAAAAAACAAACCGGAAAACCGGATAAAAAACAAACGCCGCCAAACAGCGAAAACATAGATTAAGTTTAAACTTTGAAATAAAAGGATTAAGTGGATTTTGAATGAGATTTTTGGGGTCAATCCGCAAATTTCGATTTTTCGCGCGCTTCGCTTGCTCAAAATCAAAATTAGCGGGGGCGGAATATGGGATTTTGAAAAGGATTAAAACAGCCAAAAAATAGAAATGATGAATGAAAACAAAAAATGAAGAATGTTAAAAAATAAACAATAAAAATGCCCGACCAAACTTAAACACGATAACAGAAAGCGACTAAAATATCTTATCGTTGATTTAATATTTAAAATTCTGCAACCGTTTTTCAAACTTTTAATCAAACTCCAAAAACGACCGTTCGCTGCGGGCGCCGCCGAAGGCGGTGACAAAGCGAACGGATTCGACCCAAAAAAATAAATCAAAAATAACAAACGTTTTTTAAAAAAAGGCAATCCGCAAATTCCGATTTTTCAAAAAAAACGAAAAAGAGCCGAAGGGTAAACGGGAAAAAACAAACCGGAAAGCGGCAGATAAAAAACAAACGGTGCCCAAACAGCGAAAACGCGGGTTAAGTTTAAACTTTGAAATAAAAGGCGAGCTGAATTTTGGATGAGATTTTCGAGGGTCCGTCCGTAATCGATTTTTTGTGCGCTTCGATTGCTCAAAATCAAAAATGAAGGAACGGAATTTGGGATTTAAAAAGAATAAAAAAGATTTAAAAACGATAAAAAATACAAAGAATAAAAAAGAACAAAAGGTAAAAATAAAATGAGCGCCCGATGCAGGATTTGAACTTGCGCTCTTCCGAGAAGAAACGGTTTTCGAGACCGTCGCCTTACCACTAGACTAATCGGGCATGAATGAACGAATGAAATGTGTTTGACAAACACGTCACTCGAATGTTTTGTGTAAATGCCGTTTTTCATATAAATACTTAAGTCAAAAGTTTTTAACCGTTATAAAAAATAATAAAAACAAACCCCGTTTTTTCAACTTTTTAAAAAATCCGGCTTTGCGCGCGAGCCGCGTTTTAAAAACAACGAATTTGAAAAAATTATAAAGAAATGAAAATGTAAAAAATGAAATAAAAAAATAAAAAATAAAAAAATAAAAAAATAAAAAATAAAAAAAAGATAAAATAAAATCCGAAAATTAAAAATTCATTTTTTTTAAATAACTTTATCATAGAATTGAAACATTTAGATGTTTCCAAAACTAAAATTTGATTTCGGTGACAAAATGGTCGTTGACGAGAAGTGGAATAAAAAATTAAAAGATTTCTTAAAGCGGTATTATCAAGACGATGTGCTGGAGCTGGCGAACAGTTATCCCGATAAGCGCAGCTTGGTTGTCAATTACGACCGTTTGGAAATTTTTGACCGCGAGATCGCGCGCGATTTAATCGAGGATCCCGAGTCCGTCATTTTGTCACTGGAATTCGCTTTAAAAGATACGGATTTGCCGCTGTTGAAAAAATTGGACAACGCGCATGTCCGCGTGATTAATATTCCGAATCGCATCCCGATTCGCGATTTAAGAAGCAAACACCTCTCCAAATTCATTGCCGTTGAAGGCATGATTCGACGCGCAACGGAGGTTCGGCCGCGCATCACCAAAGCGGCTTTCAAATGCATGCGCTGCGACACGGTGACTTATGTCGAGCAGCCGGGAAGCAAATTGGATGAGCCGTACTCCGGATGCGAAAATGAAAATTGCGGAAAACGCGGCCCGTTTAAGCTTGTGATTGAGCAATCCGAATTTATCGATTCTCAAAAAGGGCAAATCCAAGAATCCCCCGAAAGCCTCAAAGGCGGTTCAAACCCGCAAAGCATTGAAATCAATTTCAGCGACGACTTGACGGGATTGGTTTCTCCGGGCGACCGCGTCATCATCAACGGCATTTTACGATCCGTTCCGCGCATGCTTCGCGAAGGAAAATCCACGTTTTACGATTTGGTTTTAGAAGCCAACTCCATTGAGCGCTTGGACCAGGAATATGATGAATTGGACATTTCGGCCGAAGAGGAGCAGCAAATTTTAGAGCTTTCCCGCGACCCGAAGATCTATGAAAAAATTGTCGATTCCATCGCGCCGACCATTTACGGAAATGAGCATGTTAAACGCGCGTTGATGTATCAGCTCTTCTCGGGCGTCGTCAAAACGTTTCCCGACGGGACGCGAACGAGGGGGGACATTCATATTATTCTCGTCGGAGATCCGGGTGTCGCAAAAAGTCAGCTCCTTCGATACATCGTCAAACTCTCTCCGCGCGGTGTTTTCGCGTCCGGTAAAAGCGCGTCGGCCAGCGGTTTGACGGCGGCGGCCGTTCGCGACGATCTCGGGGACGGGCGATGGACGATTGAAGGCGGAGCGCTTGTCATGGCCGATATGGGTATTGCCGCAGTCGACGAGATGGATAAAATGCGCGACGAAGATAAAAGCGCGCTTCACGAAGCGATGGAGCAGCAAACCATCAGCATCGCCAAAGCCGGCATTATCGCGACGTTAAAATCCCGATGCGCTTTATTGGGCGCGGCCAATCCGGTTTACGGACGGTTTAACCGATATGAAAGCTTGGCGGATCAAATCGATATGCCTCCGGCGCTTTTATCTCGTTTTGACTTGATTTTCATATTGTTGGATATTCCCGAAAGCAAAATGGACAATCAAATCGCGAATCACTTGCTTCAAACCCATTATGCCGGGGAGTTGATTCAACATAAAAGCAATATTTCTTCTTCCGACATTTCTCAAGAATACATTAACGAGCAATTGATTAACATTGTTCCCGATATTGAGCCCGATTTGCTTCGAAAATATGTCGCGTATTCCCGAAGAAACGTCTATCCGATTATGGATGAGGACGCTCGAATGCATTTGGTTGATTTTTATACCAGCCTCCGAAAACAGGGGGAGGGAAAAAATACGCCCGTTCCCGTAACGGCGCGCCAGTTAGAAGCGTTGGTTCGATTGGCCGAAGCCAGCGCTCGCGTCCGTTTAAGCAATCGCGTGACGATTGATGACGCCATTCGAACAACCGATATCACAATGGAATGTTTGAAAAATGTCGGCATTGACCCGGCCACCGGAATGTTGGACGCCGATATCATCGCTTCCGGAATCAGCAAAACCCAGCGCGATAAAATTGAAATCGTTCGCGACATTATCAAAATGATTGCCGACCGAAGCGAAGGAAAAAAAGCCTCGCGCAAAGAAGTTTACGCCGAAGCCGAAAAATCGGGAATCGTTGCCGAAGAATTGGATGTTTATATTTCAAAAATGAAGCAGAAGGGCGATCTTTTTGAGCCCGACAAGGATCATTTGAAATGGATTCGTTAAAAAAATGGACATAAGAACATGTATATTAAAACATATAAAACCGAAAAACATTTTATGGTTGCCGCCTGCGATAAAGAATTAATCGGGCAAACTTTAAAAAATGAGAATTGCGAAATTACCGTCAACGGCTCTTTTTACAAAGGAGAAGAAGGAACGACAGAAGAATTATCAGACATTTTAATGTCGGCGACAACGGCCAATTTGATCGGGAAAAAAACGGTTCGATGCGCAATAGAATGCGGGATTGTCGATGAAAACGCGCTGATTCTTTTCGGGGATATTCCGCATGCCCTTTATTTTACATTATAAAAAGAGTCAAAGGGTTTAAATAATTCAAATGGAATCTAAGTCAAAAAAAGTGAAGGCTTTCGTTTTTTCAATTTGTGAGCAAATTAAAAACGCAAATGTTGTCCATATCATTTTTAACATATTATTTTTTACAACAAATCTTACGAAATTATTAAAAATTGTATACAAAAAGAAAAAAAGCGCGTTTTTTATTTAACCCCTTTTTTTCAAGAAGTATTGCCTCACCGGGTGATTACGTGCAAGCTGAAGAAATCAGAATTTTAGAACGAAACGAACTTATTTCTGCCGTCATTGAGAAACATGAACGCTTAATTGTTGAATATCAGGCGGAATACGATGCCATAACAAATACATCAACCGCATTGGATAACGAGATTAAAGGTTTAGAAAAACGCATTGAAGAAAATGAAGAAAAGGCAAGCGTTTCGGATGAGAAGAAACATCACTACGGTCATGAAGCCGAAGAAGAGCTCAAAAAAATGGATTTGAAACCGACAGATGCTGAAAAGATTTCTGCGGGCATTACGGCTTTAACATCTTCTAAAATATCGGATACGATAGAGGATAGAAAAGCGATTTACGAAACGTTATGCACCGATATCGCCAATGCGGAAAGCGGCGATAAATCAACTCTTTTATCCAAAGTCGAAGCCGCTTATCAATCCTACGCGGAAGAATACGCGTTGAATGAAACCTTAAACGCCGACAAGGAAATCTTGAAACAAAAACAAGGCGAAATCACGGAAAACAAAAGAGTCGACTGGCTCGGCAAAAGAATCGACAGCCATAAGGAATCCTTGGAATACTGGAAAGAAATGAAGTGAGGGATGACAAATGACTGAAGAAAATATGATTCAAACAAAGGATATGGAAAACGCGCAAACAGCGGAAACGGAAAACGCACAAACAGCGGAAACGGAAAACGCACAAACAGCAGAAAACGAAAACGCACAAACAGCGGAGACGGAAAACGCGCAAACAGCGGAAACGGAAAACGCACAAACAGCGGAAACGGAAAACGCACAAACAGCAGAAAACGAAAACGCACAAACAGCGGAGACGGAAAACGCACAAGCAACGGAAAACGAAAACGCACAAACAGCGGAAACAGAAAATGAAAACGCGCAAGCAGCGGAAAACGGAAGTGTGCAAACGGCGGAAACGGAAAAACCATCCGTCACGGAAGCTGAAAAAGCACCGGCCGCGGAAGTGGATGAAATTGCGGCGGAAGAAAAGGCGGAAGCCCAAATTTTAGAGACCGATAAGGAATCGGTTGAGAAGAGATTAAGCGCTTTAACGGCCGAAGTTGCGGTCATGACGGAAAATGATGTCAAAAGCAAATCCAATCAACTCAGAAATGTGTTGGAGCGGGATGAAAAGGCGTTAAAGGCGGTTTTTCGAGAGTTGAAAAACCATCGTGTTGACGGGGATGAATTAAAAACCAAAAGGGACGAATTAAACGCTCAAGTCCGGGAAATCTCAAAAACGGCGCAAGAAAGCCGCAATAAAAGAGATGAGGTGAATAAAAAAATCGCCGAGTTAAAAGCACAGCGCAGCGCGGAAATGGAAAAGAACAAATCCAAGACCGAAGAAATCAATCGGCTTAAAACGCAAAGAGACGAATACAACAAGATTTCAAAAGGCACTTATGATATTTTGATGAAAAACTATACCGAGAATTTGAGAAAATTCTTGGAAGACGATATCAATTTGGATCATGAAAAGAATCTTTTTGAGCGTTTGACGGGTTTGACGGAACGTGTCAAAGCGACCAAAGAAGCCAATGCGCTTCACGGCAAAATTCAAGAAATTTACAATGAAAACAAAGGAATGTACGCCAAAAGCGATGAGATTTCCGCGGAAATCAAAAAACTTTCCGAAGAATCTCAAAAGCATCATGTTGAAATGATTGAAGTTTTCAGAAAAGTCGACGAACTCAGAAAAGAAGCGGACGGCTACCACAGGCGTTTGACCGAAAGATACGCGTTAATCAAACCGGTGACTTCAAAAATAGATCCGCTGAAGAAAAATATCGCGATTACAAGAAAGGAATTGGACATTTACTTAGAGCGAATGAAAGATTTCCAAAATGAAAGAGATGAAAAGCGCGTCGATAAAATCCATGCCGGCGCCAAAGAAAAATTAAAGCAAAAAGGCCGCCTCAGTTTGGAGGATTTGGGCGCTTTAATCGAAAAAGGCGAAATCAACTTTAAGAAAGAATAACGGAAAATATTTTTCCGTTTTTTACTTTTTTAATTTTTTGTTTAATTATTTTTTCGTTTTTAAAAAATGGGGCGTCATTTTTCGCGGAATCGCGCGCGTTAAACAGCAAAAACGTGGTTCGGATTTTTATGTTTTTTTCTGAAAAACGACGGCAGTTTAGTGATATTTTTTGAGAGCGTCGCAACAGGCGAAACGCAAACGGTGGTATCCGTGCCCACGTTCGCGAAGCGAACGGCTGTATTTAAAAATAGTAGATGCAAGTGACAAACGCTAACGCTAACCATATGGCAAACGCTGACAGCTAACCACCGGAAAACGTTGACATCTAACCAACCGGCAACGCGGACAGTTAACCGACCGGCAACGCGGACAGTTAACCGACCGGCAACGCGGACAGCTAACCGACCGGCAACGCGGACAGCTAACCAACCGGCAACGCGGACAGCTAACCAACCGGAAAACGCTGACAGCCAACCAATCGGAAAACAAAAACCGCCACAATAAACCCGATATACAATTTTAAACTCAAAAAAAAGGCAGGCGCGACAAAAACACGCGCGCGTAAACAGCGAAAAACATGTTTTATTTTTTAAAATATTAAAATGAAAAAGCGGTCGCCTTTTTATTGATATTTTTTAATTGAAATTGGAAATATTAAATGAAATACAGCTGCAATTTTAATTTGATATCTTTTGATCCGAATCCGTAAATTTCCGATTGTTTTGAACGCTAATGAAAACAGTGATTTTTTATTTGATATTTTGTGGTTGACTCCGCAAATTTCCGATTTTATTTGCTCGCTTCGCTCACAAAAAAAATCGAAAATTAGCGGTCGTATTTGGGATTTTGGAAGACGTTTTAAATAAATGAAATTAAAAAATTAAATCTAAAACAAAACAAAAATAAAAATAAAAAAATGAAACAAAACAAAAACAAAAACAAAAACAAAATGAAAAACGAAAACAAAAAAATAAAAAAAAGAAGAGGGATTACTCTTCCGCAACTTCGGTTGCTTCTTCTGCGGCGGGTTCTTCTTCGGGTTCGAGGCCGAGTAATTTGGGAAGGGTTTTGTCGCCGTAGACGGTGACTTTGGCGTTGATTTGGGATGTGTCAACGGAAATTTCGTTGCCGCGGATGAATTTTCTTCTTCTTTGGCCGGGGATTTTCGGAGCGAAACCGACACCGGTTGCGCCGAGGATTCTTCTTCTTGCGGGTCCGGGGAGGTCGCCTTTCATGACAAAACCGCTTTTATCGCTGCCGCCTGTGATTTTCATGGTGTATCCGGGAAGACCGACAAAGCCGGCGTCGATTTCCATACCGATTGTTTTGCCGTACATTTCTTTTTCTTTGGTCGCGTCCAATTCAATGTTGTATGTTTTACCCGCTTTCGGGTCCGCAAGAACGATTTTCATTGCCATATTTTATAACTCCTGTAAATAATAAACGAATAAATAAAAAATAAATAGACATATAAATAAATAATATTTTTAAAATGTTTTAAATTGACTCTTTTTTGCATAATAAATAAATAAATAAATAAATATATTTAAAATACCGATTTGAAATAAATTTCTTTGAATATGAATAAAATATTCAATAAAAGATAAATCATAAAGTTGTAAAAATACGCCCAAATGCCATCGAAAAAACAATAAAGAATATTAAAATAACTTGAAATCCGAACCGAAATCGGATAAAAGATATGTCAATATTGTTTTTGCCCGATTTGAGCAATAATTAGAAAGTATAATTCCGTCGTCGTGTAGAAGTCATAAAACGCCTCATCATTTATAAATCTTATTCGTGGAAAAGGCAGTGTTAGAAAATAGAAAAGGTGTTTTATTGGAACAGAATAACACAACATTAATAATCCATTAAATGATTTTAAAGCCCCATTTATAGAAAATTCATGGATAATTTATATAAACAAAAATCATTTACGTCTCATTTTAAATTCTTTATTGGAATATCCGGAGCTTTAAAACATGGAATATCACTTGAAATGCATCGAATGCGATGCCGAATTTGACAAAACCGAAATTATTTACACTTGCCGCAAGTGTAACGGTTTGCTTGATGTCATTTATGATTACAATGAAATCAAGAAAAATATGGATATGAACAAACTCAAAACGGAAACACCGTCCGTTTGGAAGTATAAGGATTTGCTTCCGGTCGACATCGAACCGGTCAGCATTCGCGAAGGCGGAACCCCGCTTTACAAATGCGACCGATTGGCCGAAAAAATCGGCGTCAAAGAACTCTATGTCAAACATGAGGGCATGAATCCGACCGGCTCTTTTAAAGACCGCGGCATGACCGTCGGCGTCTCAAAAGCAATCGAGCTCGGCATGAAAACGGTTGCCTGCGCGTCTACCGGAAACACATCCGCGGCGCTTGCCATTTACGGCGCAAAAGCCGGCATTCCGTCCGTTGTTTTGCTCCCGGCAGGAAAAGTGGCGCTCGGCAAAATCGGACAAGCGCTCATGCACGGCGCAAAAGTCATCATGATTCAAGGAAATTTCGACGACGCGCTCGCGCTCGTTCGAGAACTTTGCGAGCAGGAACCGATTTACCTGCTCAACTCCGTCAACCCCTACCGATTGGAAGGACAAAAAACAATCGCTTTTGAAATCGTGGACCAGCTCGGCTTTAAAGTTCCGGACCGCGTGATTTTGCCGGTCGGAAACGCCGGAAACATCACCGCCATTAACAAAGGATTTAAAGAATTCGTAACGCTCGGAATCACGGACAAACGCCCGAAAATGACGGGCATCCAAACCGAAGGCGCCTGCCCGATTGTCAAAGCTTACAAAGCCGGCGCGGATGACATCACGCCCGAAAAGAATCCGGAAACCATCGCGACCGCCATTCGCATCGGAGACCCGGTCAACGCCAGAAAAGCGTTAATCGCGATTAAAGAATCCGGCGGAATGGCCGAATACGTCACGGACGACGAACTCATTCAAGCTCAAAAAGATTTGGCGCAACTCGAAGGCATCGGCGTTGAGCCGGCCAGCGCGACATCCGTTGCCGGATTAAAGAAATTGGTGGACGCGGGACTCATTTCAAAAGAAGAAACCGTCGTCTGTGTCACCACCGGCCACCTTCTCAAAGACCCCGAAGAAGTCATCAGCGTCTGCGTTGAGCCGATAACGGTTGAAGCGAATTTGGAAGCGCTCCGAAAAGCCGTTTTTGAGTGAAAATGTTTGGACTGAATTTGATTTAAATCGGTGAAAGAAATGCAAGAGGATTATAACATACACGAGACCGAATCCAAATGGCAGAAAAAATGGAGAGAGGAAAAAATCTTTGAAGCCCGCCCCGAGTCGGACAAAGAAAAATATTTCATCACCATCCCGTTTCCGTACTTAAACGGAAATTTACACGCCGGCCACACACGCACTTTTACAATCGGCGACGTTATTGCGCGCTACAAAAGAATGCAAGGCTATAATGTGCTCTACCCGATGGGCTTTCACGTCACGGGAACACCGATTGTCGGCCTCGCCGATTTAATTCGCGAAAAAGATGAAACCACAGAAAAAGTTTACACAGAACTTCACGGCATCCCCAAAGAGGTTTATCCGACATTGGATGAGCCCGAAAAAATCGTGGATTATTTCAAAGTCGAAGCGGAAGCCGCCATGAACATGATCGGATACTCGATTGATTGGCGCCGCAAATTCACGACAATGGATCCCGCGTTTCAAAAATTCATCGAATGGCAATACAAAAATCTCTACGACAAAGGATTAATCGTCAAAGGCTCTCATCCTGTCAAATGGTGCCCGCATGACAAAAATCCGGTCGAAGATCACGATATTCTGCGCGGAGAAGACGCGACGCTTGTCGAATACACGCTGATTAAATTCCGCTTCAAAGATATGATTTTCCCCTGCGCCACCCTGAGACCCGAAACAGTTTACGGCGTAACGAATCTTTGGCTCAATCCGAAAGTCGATTACGTCAAATTGAAAATGGAAAAAGACGAATTGGAAGAGTATTGGGTGGTCAGCAAAGAAGCCCATGAAAAATTGCGCTACACCGATTGGCATGTCGAGCTTGTCGAAGAATTGAATGCCGATGACTTAATCGGACTCAAACTGAAAAATCCGGCCACCGACAAAACGATTCCCGTTTTGCCGGCGCCTTTCGTTCGCGGAAATAACGGAAGCGGCGTTGTGATGAGCGTTCCCGCTCACGCGCCCTATGACTATTTAGCGTTGAGAGACTTGGCCGACTCGGATTTGAGCAAATACGACATCACCAAAGAGGATATTCAAAACATCAAACCGATTCAAGTCATTGATGTTCCCGAATACGGAAAGATACCGGCGGCGGAAGTCGTTTTAGAACTCGGCGTCGTTGATCAAAACGACCCGAAAGCCGAAGAGGCGACAAAAATCATTTATCGAAGAGAATTCCACGGCGGAACGCTCAAAGAGATTACCGGAAAATATCAAGGAATTCCGGTTTCAAAAATAAAAGACCGCCTCACGCAAGATTTTATCGCGCAAGGTATCGGAACCGCTTTTTATGAATTCAGCGAGCCCGTCCAATGCCGTTGCGGAACCATGTGCGTTGTCAATATGGTCAAAGGGCAATGGTTCTTAAATTATTCCAACCCCGAGTGGAAAGATAAAGTTTACAAATGTCTGAGCCGAATGGAAATCATTCCGCCCGAATTCCGAACGGAATTTGAGAACAAAATCGATTGGCTCAAAGACAAAGCGTGCGCCCGGACAAAGGGTCTTGGCACACAACTGCCGTGCGACCCGAAATGGTTAATCGAATCATTGGGCGACTCTACGATTTACATGTCTTATTATACGATTGCCAATTACATTAACGACGGGACGCTCACGCCGGAAATGATGACGCGGACACTTTTGGATTATTTGTTTTTGGACATTGGAAATGTCAAAGACGCCGCCGCTTCAAGCGGATTGGATGCGAAAACGATTGACGGCATGAAAGCGGAATTCAATTATTGGTATCCGGTCGACCTTCGTTCTTCGGGCAAAGATTTGGTGCCGAATCACTTGTTGTTCTTTTTGTTCCACCACGTAGCCTTGTTTGACGAAAGCAAATGGCCCAAAGCCATGGCCGTTAACGGATTCGTCTCCCTTGAAGGGCAAAAAATGAGCAAATCCAAAGGCCCGATTTTGACCTTAAAAGAAGCGGTGGACACATACGGCGCCGATGTGACGCGCATGTATATTCTCTCGGCCGCCGAACAAGCGCAGGATGCGGATTGGAGAAAAGAAGGGATTGAATCTTCCAAAACGCAATTGGCGCGTTTTTACAACTTCGCGAATCAAGTCATCGGCAGCGGTTGTCAAATCCCGGATCACGCCGATAAAACACACATCGATCGATGGATTGAAAGCCGGATTCAGCGCTATGTCGCGGAAATTAACGTTGCTTTTGATTCGATTCATACGCGCCACGCCATTCAAAACGCGTTCTTCTTGATTTACAATGACATCAAATGGTATCACAAAAGAGGCGGACAACAGTGTTTGATAGAAGTCGTCGAAACGTGGACCAAATTGATGGCGCCGTTTACGCCGCATATTTGCGAAGAAGTGTGGAGCGGAATCGGACATACGGAATCGATTGCTTTTGTTCCGTATCCTGTAAAAAATCCGGATTTGATTGACGATGCGGCCGAAGTGGCCGAAAATATAATCATTAAAACGCTGGAAGATGTGGAGGAAATTATTCGCGTCGCAAAAATTAAGCCCCAAAAAGTTTACCTTTACACAACGCACGAATGGCGCATTTTGATTTTAAGAAAAGCGGTTGAAATCGTTAAGGCGTCGGATTCTTTTGTACCGACAAAAGACATTCAAAGAGGAATTGCCAAAGATAAGGAAATCGTCACCACGGCCATTGATACGATGAAACACTATGTCCAAGAAGAAGTCAAAGAACACGCCGAAATCATGAAAAACGCCATTCGAAACGATATCGACATCAAGCAATTGATGCAAAGCAGCATGGCAGAACCCACGATTCGCTCCCGCGGAAAGGAAGCTCAAAAATATATTCAAAAAGTCGCCAATGATATTCGCGGATCGTCCATTGATGTTGTTTTGAATTATTTAAACGCCGAATTGGACGAAAAGAAAATATTAGAAGAAGCCAAACCGTTCTTTGAAAAAGAACTCTGTTGCCTTGTTGAAATATTTGACGCGGATGAAATTGACGCCGGACGCGCATACGATCCTGAAAAAAAATCACGGTTCGCCGAGCCGGCAAGACCGGCAATTTATATCGAGTAAAAATAAAATCGCTGTTTTTGGCGATTTTATTATATTTTTTAAGGATTTTCTTTTTTATTTTTGTATTTTGGCGGTTTATCGGAGATTTAATTTTTGGGGCGGTTGATAATCCCGTCTTTTTTGGAGCGAGCGGCAGACGCGCGCGAACCGACATTTTTGGAACGAGCGCGACACAAAAGCTTGCACAAATTTAAGATTAATTAAAAAAACGATTTTTTGGAATTACCATGTTTTTAAAATAATGCAGTCGGATTCATAAACAAAACCGACCCGTATCGGTTCAAAACGAATACGCCGGAAAAAGAAAGAACACCACTTTTTTGCCTCGATTACAAAAATATCAATAAATATTATATTTTCAGTGATTTTTATAAAAATCAAGTCGCTGCTTGCTGTTTAAACGCGCTTGCATTATCGAAATCGGGCTCACTTTTTCATATTGTGATTTTCATGTTATGATTATGAAATTCATATTATGATTATAAAATTTACATTATTATTGTAAAATATATATTATAATCATAAAATTTATATTATGATTATGAAATATATATTATAAATTAAATTAAAAAATTTAAACATATTTTTTCAATTGATTCCTTTGCCACTCCCGCTCTTCTTTGACGGCCGCGTCGGATTCCGTTTTAAAAAAGACCGCTTTGACGGCATAAGAAGCCGCTGACAAAGTGTGCGCTTCTTTATCGGCCGCCGCGACCGCTTGTCCGACCGCGCGCGCAACGGCGCAGGCGGCGCCTTCCAAACCGGAGCCTTCCGAAACCGGGTCCCACCCTCTGCTGCTGAAATCCGTCAGAATAATATCCCGCGCAACATTGTGCGCGGCAACCGTTGCTTTTTGGATTTCGGAAAAACCGGCGTTTCCTAAAACCCAAGCTCTTCCGACAAAAACGGCTTCTCTTAAACGAGAATCGTCGGGATAAAGTTCTTCAAAAAGCGGCAACACATGTTCGGCGCAATCCAAAGCCCATGTCGTTTTTGTTTTTTGATCTAAGTTTGAAATGAGAGAGTCAATGGAATTCATAATTAACACCTGAAACGAAGAGTGAAAAGGGAATATAAAATGAAAGATAAATGAAAGATAAATGAAAGAT
>JAVESN010000009.1:0-27020 GCA_034006575.1 Methanimicrococcus sp. | reverse complement strand
CCATGTCGTTTTTGTTTTTTGATCTAAGTTTGAAATGAGAGAGTCAATGGAATTCATAATTAACACCTGAAACGAAGAGTGAAAAGGGAATATAAAATGAAAGATAAATGAAAGATAAATGAAAGATTAAAGAGGGAAGAATGTAAAAATCAAAAATCCAGCAAACTTTTGTTGGCGGTTTTTGAAACAAACTCCGAAAGGTCGATTTCGTCTTTTAAGAGAGAAGATAAAATATTCACCGTGCGCATTAAAAAATCCGGGTCCAATTTTTCAAAATGAATTTCATAAGCGGGGGAATTTTTAGGAATTTGGGGCAGTTCGTCGTAATATTTTTTAAAATCTTTGGATTTAAAAACAAGAGCCGACGCGCTGGAGAGATATTTATTGAGTGGGGCGTTCTCAATTCCGGCGGCGTTTAATTCGGATTCAAAACAAGGACGATCAAAAAGCGTCGTAAAAATATAAACCGCGGTTTCAATGCGAACCACGGGAGAGGTGATTTTAGAAATTTTATCCCCGACCAAACCGTAAATATCCGCGGTTTTGATTTTCTTTTGAAAGGAAAAGCCGCCCGAATTTTTATCTTCCGCTTTTAACGTGTAAATTTTAGACGGAGACAAATTAAATTCGTTTAAACAATCCATGTCTTTTAAAGCCCTCAAATACCCGGTAACGATTAAACGATGCTCATTGAAATTGCGCGCTTTTAATTCGCGCGTGATTCCGCTAATCGAAAGTTGGCGATCGTTTTTTAACAAATCGTAAATTTCCAAAGACAAATTGACATGTTCCTGCATATGAATACACCAAAATCAACAAACACGTAATGAATGAACGAATAAGGGATTGAATTAAACTTGGTTTAAAACGATTCAAAAGAAATATACGAATGAAGAAATATAAGGTTGTCCACAAAAATTGAACAAAATTTATTGCTTAAATCATTCTATTTTAATAAGTTTAAAATAGTTTGCATACCTCATTTAAATCCTGTCTTTTTTAAATCATTTGATTTAACGAAACAAATACAATAAACAAATATAACTTTTACCACATTCGGATACAAATTGAGCGCTTTTGTTTCGAATACGTAATGCGGGAGAAACATAACCCGCCCGGATTAAAAACGAAATATATAAACTGCCGCAAAACCGCGGCAACCGAGGCTTTAAAATGGGAGAAAGAACACGAATTATAAATGATCCTTCCTACCTGGTTCCTCTTTTGAGAACGTTTGGTTCAAGGACGCACAAAAAGGTTTTTGATTTGCTTTTATCCAATTGGATGACACAGGAAGAATTAGACGAATCAATAGAAGGAGAATCGATGGGGAGTTTGTTAAACCTTAAAAAGGCGGGGCTTTTAGAGAGCCGATGGCGTGTTCCAAAACCCGGAGAAACGCCCGTCAAAGAGTATCACACCTCTTATTCCAATGTTCAAGTGAATTTCCAAAGTTCGTTTGAAGATTTAAGCGATATTATCATGCTGGCTTTTAAACCCTATGAAGAAGTCAAAGACACCATTGAAAGTTTAGAGAAAATGGTATCGGAAGGAAACAATTCCATGAGCAAGCTCACCCGAGAATTGAACATGAACACCAGCCGCGTGTGCGCCATCGCGCGCCGATCCGACCGCCTTTCCGTAATGGGACAACGATTAAAACTAATTGAAAAAGATGAGGAGATGTAAATCTTGAATGCCAAAATTCTGCAAAGCAAAAGCGAAATGACCAAATTCCAAGTGATTACTGAAATCGCAGCGCATCAACCCAATGTACGCCAAAAAGAAATTGCAAATAAAATCGGAATCACACCGCAAGCCGTATCGGAATACGTTAAGGAGTTGATGGCGGACGGATTGATTCACTCCGAAGGGCGTGTTCGTTATAAAATTACAAAAGAGGGCATTGAATGGGTTTTAGACAATGCCGCGGAATTAAGAAATTATTCCCACCTCGTCATGGAAGACATCATCAGCCATGTTTCCACTTGGACGGCCATTTGTGATGAAGCCATTCAAAAAGAGGATAAAGTTTACATTGAAATGCGCAAAGGATTGTTATACGCCAACCGCTCCAAAGACACCGGAATTTACGGAACCGCAATCATGAGCGGAGAGAAGGGATATGATATCGGCGTTACGGATTTAAAGGGGTATATGAATGTGGAACCCGAAGCCATTACGGTTTGCAAAATCCCAAAAATTAAACGCGGCGGATCATCCTTTACAAATATCGAGCGCCTCAGACCGGTGGTTGAATCCAAGCCTTATATCGGCGCGGTCGGCACGGAATCATTAATGGCGTTAAAAAGAATCGGAATCACACCGGACGTGATGTTCGGCGCGGCCGAATCCGTCATACAAGCCTCATATCACGGATTGTCTTCGGCCATTGTCATTGTCGAAGACGAGGTCGCTTCTTTAATATCGCGCCTTGACAATGAAAACCTTCCGTATGAATTAATGGATATGAGCAAAGCCGTTACAAAATAATTTGGATTAAACGAGGCAAACTGCCTCAACATTCATTTTTTATAAAAACGCCGGATAAAGAATATTTTTTATTTTTTGAATAAAAGATCAATAAAATAAAAATATCTTATTAAATAGAGAATATCTATTAAATAAAAAATATTTATAAAATAAAAAATGTCTTTTAGAGAGAATGTCTATCGATAATAGAACATCTCAAAAAGAGAACATCTTTGAGGATGTGATTTTCCATGCAAATTTTAGTGATTTCTGATACGCATTTGCCTGATTTTTCAAATTCGGAAGAAAAATCATATGATATGGATTCTTTTACGATTTTTCCGGAAATATTGCGTCAAAAAATAAAGGAAGCCGACATCATTATTCATGCCGGCGATTTTGAATCCGACGACGCGTACGCTCTCTTTAAAAAAACGGGAAAGCTGAAAGCGGTTTTCGGCAACCGCGATACGAAAAAAATTCAAAATACATTGCCGGAAAAATTGATTTTTGAGCAATGCGGAATCAAGTTCGGAGTCGTTCACGAAGCCGGCGTCTCTTTAAACGATAACACAGCGCGCTGGTATATATTAAAAGAAATGGATGTCGACGTTTTAATTTACGGCCATATTCACACGCCGTCCATTGACAAGTACGATGAAAAATTCCTCATTTGCCCGGGCTCACCGACAAAAGCGCGCATGTCAGAACCCTCCGTTGCGGAAATTATAATTGACGAAACGAAAGGAAAAATCAAAGAAATCAAAATCATTCCCGTCGGCCAAGCCGCCTGCGGTTATTTAAAATTCCAAGAGGAGTTGGAAAATAAAAAATAAACAAATAAATAAATGAATAAAAAATAAATAAAAAAATAAATAAAAAAATAAATAAAAATAATAAAAATAATAAAAAAAATTAATCAGTCGAAATAAAAACAGACAAAAAAATAAATTAAACGAAAAAAATGTCAGACGATAAAATCATTGCGGCTCCGGAAACTTCAGGAGAGCATATCCGAGATGAAAATGTTTTTACCACCCTCGGCGGTTCCGAGCCGGGATACCAGTGGGTAACGCTCGACTTTAAGAAGGATGAAAAAGCGGATATCAAAAAAGAGACGTCAAACGAACTTCAATCTCTTGGCGAAAAATCCCCGTTCGGCCTTTTGATTCAAATTCAAATCAAAGAAGACTTGGCGTCCTTTTTTTCGGATTCCAAAACGGCTCAAAAAGAAGATTTGGAAGCCGTCGTTGAAAAAAAAATCGGGGATTTTTTTAATTTAATTTCAGGCGTTTCTCACGAGCACACACGAGATCAAATTGAAATCAAAATCAGCAAAGATGCCGTCACCAACGGTTTGACTTTTGAAAAAATAAAAATTTTTCTTCGGGAACAAATAACGGAAGAGTTTTCATTTATCAAAGAGGTTTGGATTCAAATTCAAACGGATATAAAAGCCGTTAACGACGGATTAAAAAAAGCGCGGCGGGCCTACAAGAAAAGGGACGAGCGCTCATTATTGATGCACGATGAGAGTGTCGATTGTTTTTACGGTTGCAAAATTTGCCAAATCAGCAGCCCGGCTCATGTTTGCGTCATCACGCCGGACCACCCGTCCGTTTGCGGAACGATTAATTGGTTTGAAGCCGCCGCATCCTGTTTGGCAAATCCGGACGGCCCGATTTTTGAAATCCGAAAAGGGGATTTGCTGGATGGGCGGGGCGGGGAGTACGACGGCGTGAATCAAGCGGTTTTTAAAAGCAGCGGATTTGAAAATGAAAAAATCCAATTGTATTCGTTGTTGGATAATCCGCACACAACTGGCTCCGTTTTTGAAATCATCGCGTTTTGGATTCCGGAATTGGAAGGAATCGGATTAATCGACCGAGCTTCAAAAATACCGAGCGTGAATTGTTTGACATTTGAAGAAATGATGATTTTTACCGGATACGGTCAGCAAATTTCCGGATTTTCGGGTGTCGGTGAAACGTATTTATTATCGGAGAAATTTTTCCAAAAAGAAGGCGGTTTAAAAAACGTGATTTGGATGTCAAGCGCTTTAAAAAACCGATTCGTTCAAAAATTAGAAGACGGAAATGAAAAAAAGGAAGAATTGCTCAAACGCTTGAAACAGATTCCGACGGAAAACGAAGCCCGGAATTTGAAAGAGCTTGAGAAATGGAAAAATGGGAATTAATCATAAAAAACTGAACATGAAATATTAGCATAAAAAACTGAACATGAAATATTAGCATAAAAAGTTGAACATGAAATATTAGCATAAAAAGTTGAACATGAAATATTGAGCATGAAAAAGTTAAACATGAAATATTGAACATAAATATAGAGCATGAAAAACTAAATAAGCGTAAAAGATATGGTAAACCGAATTATGACGCGTCAAATAAAATATTCCGATTTGGAAAAACTCTTCGGGTTGCTCAAAAAAGACAAACCGGAGGAGTTTTCAGATTTTGATTTATCCAAAGCCAAAGGAGATGAAAAAGAGCTGTTGGCACAATTTTCTCAAATTTCAAGACGGCTCGGCTGTGAAACGGACGATGAGATACGGGAATTGCTGAAAAGCAGGGGAATCGTATTCGATGAGGAAATTTTCTCAAAAGTTCGTGTTTCCGAGTTTCCTCAATTCAACCGGCCGATTCAAGAAATCGTTCTCGGCGCCGATTCCAAAAACGGCGGCACACGGAAAAAAACATGGACGATTGGCGGCGAGACGACAATGCCTTATTTTTTTAACGCGCCGATGAAAAATATCAACCGCGTGACGATGGACGTTTTTGATATGCCGATCGGCCTGGCCAAATCCGTTCGTTCCAACTATGAAGACGTTTTGGATGATCCCGCCGCCTGGGCCAAAAAAGCCGTCAACGAATTCGGCGCGGATATGATTACGATTCATTTGGTGTCAACCGACCCCGCGATAAAAGATACGTCCGCAAAAGAAGCCGCAAAAACCGTTGAGGAAATATTGCAGGCCGTCTCCGTTCCGATTGTGATTGGTGGCAGCGGAAATCCGGAAAAAGACCCCGAAGTTTTAGAAAAAGCGGCCGAAGCGGCCGAGGGTGAACGCGTCGTGATTGCGTCGGCCAATTTGAATATGGATTATAAACGCGTCGGAGAAGCGGCAAGAAAATACGGACATGTCATATTGTCCTGGACGCAAATGGATATCAACGCGCAAAAAGAGTTGAACAGAAAACTGTTTCGCCAATGCGGCATTGAAAAAGACGGCCTGATCATGGACCCAACCACTGCGGCGCTCGGCTACGGTTTAGATTACGCATACTCCAATATGGAGCGCATTCGAATGGCCGGTTTATCAGGCGACTCCGAATTGGCTTATCCGCTGTCCTCTGGAACGACCAACGCGTGGGGGGCGCGCGAAGCGTGGATGATTCATTCCCCGCAGGAGCAGGATTCGGATTGGGGAGACCGGGAGTATCGCGGACCGATTTGGGAAATAATTACCGGAATGACGCTTTCGCTTGCCGGAAACGATTTGTTTATGATGATGCACCCGAGAGCCGTTTTATTTTTAAAGGAATTTACGAGCATTTTGGCCAACACGTCCGCAGTTGAGGAAAAATCTGATTACGACGCGTGGTTGACGGGGGTTTACTGATGGCGAAACAAATCAGTCCGTTGACGATTTATCCGTTTTTGCCCGAGGAGTGCGAATTGCTTTTCGGGATGGGAAAAATGGCGGTGGCCACACAGTTGGCCGGGCGAAAAATAAAAGTCCGAGACATTCGAGAAATTTATGAAAAATTGCCGCCGGAATTTATTGAAAAATACGAAAAGCTCGCCGACCTTTTAAGTCCGGCGATTCGTGAAATTGAAATTGGCGTCGGGGATAAAAAAGTCATCGTCGGGGGCGACGACGTGATGTTTCGGCACACCCTGTCCTTTTACAACAAACCGCCGATTGCCATTGACGTTTGGGACACGATGACGGACGCCGAATTGAAAGAGCGCGTCAAAGAAATCGCGTCGTTTCAGAAGTTTTATGTCGGCGCGTACCTTTATTTGGATATGGTGGCCGTTCGTTCCGTTTCTTTGAATCCGGAAACGTTTCAAAAAACGGTTGAAAAGGTGATTGAGAAAACGAATCTCCCTTTAATTTTGTGTACAAAAGATCCGCTCGTCATGCGCGCGGGACTCGAGGCGGCAAAAAATCAAAATCCGCTGATGTATGCGTGCGACTTCTCCAATCGAGAGGAGATGACGGCTTTGGCGTTGGAATTTGACGTGCCGGTTGTTTTGTCGGCGGCCGGGAATTTGGAGGAATTGAAATCGCTTTCCGCAGCGCTTCAAAAAGACGGCGTCACAAAAATCGTACTGGACCCGGGAACCGCGGCGTACGGCCCGGAATTTCAAAAGACGTTTCAAAATTTTGTCAAACTCAGAAAAGCCGGAATGGACGGCGATAAAGATTTGGCTTTTCCGCTCATTGCGCTTCCGATTGCCGCCAGAGCCGGAAGCAAACGTGAAGCCTCTTGCAAAACATTGCCATCCGACATCATCGAGGATTATTATGAAACTATCGCCGCTTCGTCTTTAACGGTTCGCTATGCGGATTTGATGATTCTTCACGGACTGAAAGGGCATGAGCTGTTGCCGATTGTTCACGTCACCGATATGATTTATACCGACCCGAGAACGCCTTCTTCCGTTGAGCCGAAAATGTACATGGTCGGAAATCCAGATGCGGAGTCGCCGGTTTTGTTTACGACCAATTTCGCTTTGACGTATTATACCGTGGAAAGCGATTTGGAATCGGCCGGTATCAGCGGGTATTTGTTGGCGGTCAATACGGGGGGCCTCGGCGTGGAAGCGGCGGTTGCCGGCGGGCAATTGACGGCCGATGTGATTTTAAAAGAATTTGAAAAAGCGCAGTTCAGCTTTAAGGACACGGCGTATCAAACGCTTGTTTTGCCGGGCCTTGCCGCGCGTTTGCAAAGCGGTATTGAAAAAGCGGGAATGAACGCGATTGTCGGGCCGATGGATTCGGGCCGGCTGGCGAAATGGCTGGAAGAGAACTGGCCGCCGAAAAGGAAATAAAAATAGAAACGGGTTTAAAAAATTATGACAGAAAAAGAAAATAAAACGAATCCTTCTCAAGCCTCTTTTAAAACCGTTTGTCCCGAGTGCGGCAAAGAGACGGACCGGATTGTCAAAAATGTTTGCTCGGAGTGTTTCGGGAAAAGATTGAAATTATTCGAATTGCCGGAAGTTTTGCACGCGCGCATTTGCCAGCGTTGCGGCGCGCATTATTACAAAAGCCGATGGGACGATTTGGGAACGCCCGAAGAAGTGGCGGTGCTGGCAGCGGAAGAGCATCTCGGCATTTCGGATGTGATTGAGAATGTGACAATCGGAATGCATCCGCACGCGCGTTCGCCGTACATTTTTGATGTGCTGGTGGATGTGGAGGGCGATGTTGACGGAGTGACTTATTATCAGGACGGCAAAGTGGAGGTGCGCATTAAGAGAGAGGCGTGCGAAATGTGCAGTCGCCGCGCCGGCGGTTATTTTGAAGGCATCATTCAAATCCGCGCCAACCATCGTATTCCGTTAAAAGAAGAAATCGTTCGATGTTTGAAAATGACGGAAGAAGCCATGTTGGCACAGTTAAAAAAAGGAGATAAGTTGGCGTTTGTTACGGATACCATGACGTTTAAAGACGGCGCCGACGTTTATATCGGTTCGGCGAAAGCCGGGCGCCACGTTTGTAAACATATTATTGAGCGAGCGGGTGGAACGGTCACCGAGTCGTTTACATTGGCCGGCATGAAGGACGGGCGGGAAATTTATCGAACGACTTTTGCGCTGAAGCTGCCGGAATTTAAAAAAGGCGATGTCGTTTTCTTTGAAGACAAAGTGATTGAGATTAAAAACTGCGGCAAACGCGTCACCGGATTGAATTTGATGAATTCGTCCAATTTTTTCATCGACGGAGAACATTTCAAGGACGCGAAGCTGCTTGGAAATATCGAGGAAGCGAAAGAAACCGTTTTGGTCGCCATTGAAGAGCACGGAATTCAAGTGCTGGATCCGGAAACGTTTGAGACGGTGACGATTCAAAAACCGATGGGTTTTAACGCGCTTCCCGGAAGCGAAATTAAAGTTTTAAAAACGAAATACGGTCTTTTTGCATTGTAAGGCAAAGATATAAAAGCTAAAACAACACAGTGGATTCAAATTCAAGAACGTAATAAAAACGATATCGGATAAAAATTATAAGAAATATTGTAAGAATTCCAATAAATATAATAAAATATAAAATCAAAATGAGGTAAGCGATTTGATTAATTTAGAAGATCCCTTAATTCGCGGATATCTTCTTCGTTTAATCGGAGAAGACGGTATCACGCTGATTCAAAAAATGCCGGACGAAGAAGTCACGGACGAAGAAATTTGCAACATACTCAACCCGCGCCGAGCGGTTGTCAAAGCGGCGGAAGAAAATGTCAAAAAATTAAATGCGGAAATCAAAGCGGCCAAAGAAAAAGGGGAAGAAACGAAAGCCCTGGAAAAGGATTTAAAAGCCGCGCAAGAAGAAGTCGCGACCGCCAAAGAAAACATAAAGGACGAGGATGAAATTACGTTAAATGTGGTTCGTAAAATTTTATTTATTCTTTATGAAAACAAATTTACGATTTGCCATCGCGAAAGAGATGCCAACAGCGGATGGTTAACATTTCGCTGGATGATTAATATGGATGCCATATATCATCAAATCGAGCGCGAAAAGAAGAAGCTTTACCGCAATTTGATGAAACGAAAAGAGTACGAGGACAATAATATTTTTTACGTTTGCCCTCAAAACTGCATTCGTTTCGTTTTTGACGAAGCCACAGAAACCGAGTTCCTCTGCCCGCTTTGCGGAGAAGATTTGGTTTTTCAAGACAACGAATTGTTTAAAGAGCTTTTGGACAAAAGAATTGAAGAGTTCAAAGAGCCCGCTTAAACTTTAAAATGAAAAGAAGAAAAAATAAAAACGAAGAAAAAACAAAAAAAATAAAAACGAAGAAAAAACAAAAAAAATAAAAACGAAGAAAAAACAAAAAAAAATGAAAATGAAGAAAAAACAAAAAAAATAAAAACGAAGAAAAGAAAATAAAGAAGAAAAAGGCCGAAAAATTAAATCGGCCGCCTTATTTTGGAGCTTTCCGATGATATCCAGAGAAGAAGCCCTTTTGATTTTAAAAAAAGAGGGGTGCGATGAAAAGGTCATTTTACATTGCGCTCTTGTTTCCGATGTGGCCGTTGAGCTGGCGGAAAAAAACATAAAAATGGGACGAGACGTCGATATAAAGTTGGTTGAAATCGGCGCTTTGTTGCATGATTTGGGACGCGCCAAAACGCACTCCATGGAGCACGGTGTAATCGGCGCGAAACTGGCGGAAAAATACGATTTGGACGAATCCGTCATTGAAATCATTAAAAAACATATCGGTGCGGGGATTACAAAAGAAGAAGCCGTTTATTTTGATCTGCCCGACGGGGATTATATCCCGAGAACCTGGGAAGAGAAAATCGTCGCCCATGCCGATAACATGGTCAAAGGCAGCAAAAGAATCACGCTGAAAAAAAGAAACAAATTACTCAAAGAATTCGGCGTCGACAAAGAAATAAGAGACCGAATCAAAGCGCTGGCTTACGAAGTCGACCCGGACCTTTTAGAATGCGAAGAATCGGAATCATAACCGAATCATAATTTTCATTTTTGACGCGAAACGGGAAACGTCGCCGCGGCAAAAACATGCCGCTCCAAACAGCGAAATAGATATATTATTTTTCAAAAACGAAAAAAACTGTTTTTTTTTGAGAATGGTGTGAATCCGCAAATTTCCGATTATTTTTTATTCGCAACGCTTACAAAAAAATCGAAAATGAGCGATCGTATTTGTGGTTTTCAATAAAGTTCCTCAAATACAGCCCGAAAAAGTTTTTCCGCGGATGCCCTGTCCTTTTTCCAAAAGGAATACGACGAAAACCGGAAAAAAAGAAGAAATTATTTTTCAATAAAGTTCCTCAAATACAGCCCGAAAAAGTTTTTCCGCGGATGCCCTGCCCTGTTTCCAAAAGGAATACGACAAAAAACCAAAAAAAAAGATAAAATGAAAATAAATAGAGAAATACTCCGTTTTTCACTTTTATAAAAATAACCCGTTTTATCTGTTTCTCGGTCACATTTTTTTAAAAAGGAATGTATTTTTATTCTCGCTTTTCACGTTCATCCTTTTTTTTAGAATCTTCTAATCCCTTTCGAACACCTTCTTGAGAAGCGGTTTTAATAATGCTCATGATAGCAAATATCATTCCAAAAAATAATAACAAAACGATAAAAAGTCCGATAAAAAATCTAATAATTTCTACAATTTCAATCATTAAATCACCACTTAAAAAATAAAAAATAAAGTGCATTTAAATATTTTATCATTAATCAAGGTCCGGGATTATATCCAATACACATAAAAATGAGACACAATATGCTTAAAACATTAATTTTTATTTTTAATACCACCACTTTTATATTAAATAACTATTTATATCTAAAAATCAAAGATAGAAGTGAATTGCGATAAGGTAATTCACTCACGTCTAAGCATTCCATTTGATAACTCTGAATTGTCAAATGGAATGGTGAGTTATTCTTTTTCTCAAAAAAATATCTCACACAATAATAACGATTTTACAACGTCATATAAATATATCTGTTTTTGAATCAAGTCATTTTTTAAAAAATAAAAAATAAAAAGAATCGCAATAAACACGAATTTATATGATTTTTTATTACAATCGATTCATCAGATCAATAATGTTTTTTATTTTTCGGAATAACAGCGGACAGGGATTGTAACAAAAAACACGTCGCGTAAAGAACGAAAATGCCGGTCGTTTTTAAAAATAAAAATGAAATCATTTTATGGATATTTTATTTCAATTTGTGATTTGTGAAAGTTGCCTTAAAACGATAAATAAATAGGACAAAAAGAATCCAAAACCTGTTGAAGTTTAAGGAAAATATATATACATCAAAAAGGATTATGCTGTAAATACATGTGTGCCGAATCAGAGAACTTTTTTGAAATCGGCGTTTGTTTCTGATAATAAAAATACAATCGTGAAAATCGTAGAGGATTGAAAGGATTGTAAAGCCAAAAACGGCAATTTGTTTTGTGTTTTTAAAATTTATTAAAACTTGATTTTAAAAAATCCCGCGGATGAACGGGGAAATTATTAAATTATAATTTCGGGAACAGTTTTATCAATTTTTAAAAATCATACAAATTAAAACAAGTTTACACAAGGTTATACAAATTCATACAAAGTTATACAAATTAATACAAAGCTATACAAATTCATACAAAGTTATACAAATTTACACAAATTTTATACAAATTAAAACAAGTTTACACAATTTATAAACTTCATTAAAAAAAGGAATTAAGGATTATGGAACAGCAAATTTTAAAAGGAACGACAACGGTCGGAGTTATTTGCACGGACGGCATTGTTCTTGCCAGTGAAAAGCGCGCAACGATGGGACACTTTATCGCAAGCCGAGAAGCTAAAAAAGTGTATCAGCTGGGAGATACAATCGGATTGACCATTGCCGGATCCGTCGGCGACGCACAACAAATTGTCCGCGCCATGACGGTTGAATCCAAACTTTATGAAATGAGAAGAAAGGAATCCGTCACAATCAAAGGGTTGACGACCATGCTTTCAAACACTTTGAATTCCAACAGATATTATCCGTACGGCGTTCAACTCTTAATCGGCGGCGTCGATAAAAACGGCCCGTCTTTGTACTCCTTAGACGCGATGGGCGGAATCATTGAAGAAACGAAAGCGGTTTCAACCGGTTCCGGCTCTCCGATTGCGTACGGTGTTTTAGAAGATCATTACAGAGACGAAATGACGGTGGACGACGGCGCTCACCTCGCGATTCGCGCTCTTCACAACGCGATGAAAAGGGATTCCGCGTCCGGCGACGCGATCAGCGTTGTAAAAATATCCGGCGGCAAATTTAAACGCATGGATGAAGAAGAAATCGACGAATACAGAAAAACATTGAACTGAGTTCTTTGTTTTACTTTTACTTTTATACTTTTTGTGTTTTTATTTCAATTTATGAACAAAATTCAATCGTGATGGTTATTCCATTGCGAAATAACATTTTTTGAGTGAACTGCGAAACGATTCGCGCCGAAGAAAAAATTCGGTATTGTGTTTCAACCTTTAAAGAAACGTCATAAATTATTTTCAATTTTAAAAACTCAAAAATTTCGTAATTACATATATTTTAAAAAGGACGATAAAAATGGCAATAGATGACGTTTTAGCAGATATCCAAAGTAAAATCGAAAAAAACCTTCCGGAGGGCGTCACCTTTTCGGGCGTTAATTTCGAGGGACCGCAGTTGGTTCTTTACACAGAGGATCCGAGAAAATTTGCGGACGACGGAAATATTATCCGAAATTTGGCAAAAGTGTTGAGAATCCGAATCGCGGTCAGACCGGATCCGAAAGTTTTGGCGGAGCCCGAAAAATCCATTGAAATCATTCATAAAATTGTTCCGGCGGATTCCGTGATTTCAAACTGTTATTTTGACCCGGATTCCGGAGAAGTCATCATCGAAGCCGAAAAGCCGGGTTTGGTCATCGGAAAACACGGCGATACGCTTCGTGAAATCACAAAAGAAATCGGGTGGATTCCAAAAGTCGCCCGAACCCCGCCGATTAAATCCAAAACCGTGAAAAATGTGCGCGACTTTATGAGAAACAACCTCAAAGAAAGAAAAGAAATTTTAAAAGATATCGGACGAAAAATTCATCAGGAATGCACACACCCCGACCAGTGGATTCGTGTCACAAGTCTCGGCGGCAGTTTGGAAGTCGGCCGAAGCTGTTACCTCCTCTCCACACCCGAATCCAAAATAATGATTGACTGCGGCGTCAATTTAGGCGCGGAAGACAAAACGCCTTATCTTTACGTTCCGGAAGTCAACCAATTCAGTGAATTAGACGCAATCGTTTTAACCCACGCCCACATGGACCACCAAGGATTAATCCCGCTTCTTTACAAATACGGATATAACGGTCCCGTTTATTGTACGCCGCCGACAAGAGACATGACGGTTTTGCTTCAATTGGACTATGTGGACGTCGCATCAAAGGAAGGAAAAAAAGTGCCCTACGACGCCTCGCACATTCAAAGAGAATTGCTTCATATGATTCCGTTGGATTATGAAGAAGTGACCGATATCGCTCCGGATATGAAATTGACGTTTCACAACGCCGGACATATTATCGGCTCGGCCATTGCGCACTTCCATATCGGAGACGGTCTTCATAACATCGTTTTTACGGGCGATTACAAGTATGAAAGAACGCGCCTTTTTGATCCGGCCGTCAATCGTTTCCCGCGTGTTGAAACCGTGGTTACGGAAGCCACTTACGGCAACAACAACGGATATCAAACGCCTCTTCGGGATGCGGAAAAGAATTTGCAAAAAATCATTCGCGAAACCATAAAACGCGGTGGCGCCGTTTTGATTCCGGCTTTTGCCGTCGGGCGCAGTCAAGAAGTTATGATTGTGTTGGAAGAGGCCATTCGAAAAGGATTCATTCCCAATGTGCCGGTTTATTTGGACGGGATGATTTGGGAAGCGACCGCTATTCACGCGACGCACCCCGAATATTTAAACAGCGAATTGAAAAAGCAGATATTCCAAAAAGGACAAAATCCGTTCTTATCGGAATCTTTCAGACAAGTGGATTCCAAAGAGATGCGCGATAAAATTTTGGAAGAGCCGCATCCCTGCGTGATTATCGCAACGTCGGGTATGATGACGGGCGGCCCGGTGATGAGTTATTTCAATAAATTGGCTCCGGATGAGCGCAATTCTCTTGTTTTTGTCGGATACCAAGCGGACGGAACCATCGGCCGCCGCCTTCAAAAAGGATGGTCTGAAATCGCCGTCGGAAATAACGCCACCGTCAAAGTCAATCTGAGCGTTGAGACCATCGACGGTTTTTCCGGGCACTCCGACATTCGCCAGCTTCATGAATATTTCCGAAAAATGCAGCCCAAACCGGAAAAAATATTCACGATTCACGGAGATGAAAAGTCCTGCACCGAATTGGCGGACTCTCTTCGAAAGAAAAATAGAATCGAATGCAAACCGCTTGTGAATTTAGAAACATTCCGGCTTTTGTAATGAAGTTTAGATTTAAATTTTTAAACAAATTGAGGGTGGGTATGCAACCGGATGAGAGCGGGTCTTACAGTCGTTTTTTGACGAACGGTTGTCTTTGTTGTCGCAAAGGCGCGAAGATGGTTTTGTTTGTAACGGGCGTTTGTCATAAGGATTGCTTTTTTTGTCCGCTTTCCGAGGACCGCAAAAATAAGGATGTGATTTTTGCAAACGAGCGCGCCGTTTATTCCGATTCCGACGTTTTGGATGAAGCGCATTCCATGAGCGCGGAAGGAACGGGAATAACGGGTGGGGAACCGCTTCTTGAAACGGGTCGTGTTTTGCATTACATTCGTCTTTTAAAAGAAGAATTCGGAAACGCGCATCATATTCATCTTTATACGGCAACGGCGCCGAATGAGAAAATGATTAAGGATTTGGCCGGCGCCGGATTGGATGAGATTCGTTTTCATCCGCCGGTTGAGCTTTGGAAAAAACTGGACGGCTCGGCGTATGAAAAGTCTTTAAGGGCGGCTTAGAAAAACGGCATTTGCGCGGGCTTTGAAATTCCTGCAATGGATGGCGCCGTGTTTGTCGCGGATTTTGTGAAAAGAGTCGGCGGTTTTTTAAATTTAAATGAGCTTGAATTTTCCGACACGAATGCGACGGAGTTGAAAAAACGCGGCTATGTTTTAAAGGACAATGAGTCCAATACGGTGAAAGGCTCTGCCGAAATTGCCAAAAAAGTGTTTGACGGTTTTGATTGTCAAACCCGATTGAATTTTTGCTCTTCCCGATATAAAGACGCCGTTCAACTTCGACTTCGTCTTCTAAGAACAGCGCAAAGTTATGCGCGCCCGTTTGATGAAATCACACCGGACGGGACAATTCTTTTCGGGAAAATTAAAGTAAAAGCGCAGGAGATAGATTTTATTACAGAATTATTCGAAAAATATGAGCTGCCGGAAGAATCTTATTTTGTAAACGTTGAGAAAAATATAATTGAAACCGCAGCCGGTATCGCCGAAGAGCTGTCAATGATATTCAATGAAGAAGAGTTTGAAGAACCAAAAGATATTCAGATTTGGATCATTGAACAATATCCATTTACGGACGGATTTGTTGTTGACAGCGAGCGAATTTACTGATATAAATAGATTGCGCGTAAAAATTTATAAAGGATAAATCTGTATAATGCACAGTTGATTTTGAGTATTCTTAAGCGGTTTTTTAATATACAAAAAAACGCAAGTCAAAAACAAAAACGGATTATACAAAATCATAAAAAATTTGATTCAAATTGTAAACGGAATTTATGATTTGAAGAAAATTTGACGAGGAAATTTCAAAACGCTTTTTATATGGCAAAACAAGTGAGGGTACTTGTTGCGTTTTAAAAAGACTCGACTTGAAAAACAGCAAAAACAAGAAAAACGAATCAAAAAAAAATATAAAATATCAAAGGCTGTTTATTCAATAAACAAAAGGGATAGAGGGTGTTAGGGCTGCAGTCAACAGAAGAAAGAGTCAGAGAAAGATTAGAGAAATATCTGTCAAGAGATGAAAACGGTATCAGAAAAATTGTATTGAATTTGTTTATTACAGGTGACAAATTTACGACAGGCGATGTTTACAAGCATTTGGAACAAGAATGCTGCGAAGTCAGTTACAGAGGCGTTTCCGCAATGGTCGGTTTAATGAATACGCGCCTTGGCATACTCAGCATAAACGTCACGGGCGACCACAACATCTACTCCTTAAAAGACGATTACAAACCCGTTGTGGAATCAATTTTAACGCATACCGCCCAATAAAAACAAAAAATGAAATTCGCTTATGATTTTCATTTAAATTTTATTTTTACTTTTTTGTCTTTTTTAATCTAAATAAATCAATAATTACCGGCTTACTTTTTTCATCCCGTCCGCCGATAAATTCGTTGCGATCGCATTTTTAACAGAGCGAATTCGTCGGATTTAGGATTTGAGCGCATCGTATAAAATGATTAAATGATGAATTTCGCGGTTGTTAAAGGATGAAAGTCTTGATTGTAAACAGGATTTAATGATTGGCAAGTATTTGATTTTTTTCACGGTTTTTAATAACTTTTTAATCTTTTAACGCCAATCATCATTTATGCGGCAAATCAATCAAAAGAAAAATCCGAGATCGTTTCTTTATTCTGTCAAACATGTCCCAAAACATGTCGCTTTTATTATGGACGGGAATCGCCGCTTCGCTCAAAGAATGGGAAAAGAATCCGCGTGGGGACATTCCATGGGCGTTGAGACGGTAAAAAATATTCTTCACTGGACGTATTTGTCAAAAGTAAAGCATATAACGATTTACGCGTTTTCAACCGAGAATTTTAAGAGAGAAGCTTCTGAAATCGACAGTATTTTCAGCCTTTTGGAAAAAATGCTTTTGAAATTATCGAATGACCCGAAAATCCGATCCAAAGGAATTAAAATTCAAATGATTGGAGAAACAAATTATTTGCCCCCAAAAACGCTTGAAATTCTCAAAGAATTGGAGAAAAAAACGCGGCGCCATGAGAAGATGTGTTTAAACATCGCGTTGGCCTACGGCGGTCAAGACGACATCGCGCAAGCTTTTGAAAAAATCGCGGCGTCAAACGCTTTCAACAAACCGTATGATGAATTTATATCAAACGATGAAATTTCCAAGCATTTATTTCCGTTCTCAAATGAAACCGTTCCCGACGTTGATTTATTGATTCGGACGGGAGACGAACATCGCACCTCCAATTTTTTACCCTGGCAAGCCAACGGCAACAACGCCTTTGTGTGCTATTATAAAAAAACGTGGCCGGAATTCACGTTTAAAGATCTTTATTACATATTGAGAAAATACCAAAGCGCCGAAGAAAAAAGAAAAAAAACGGAAGAAAAAAGGAGGAGAGACATAGAAAAGGTTTTGGAGAACAAAAATGAGTGAATAAAAAAAACGATAAAGAGAAGAGTAAAAACAATAAAACAAAAAAATAAAACAAAAAAATAAAACAAAAAAATAAAACAAAAAAATAAAACAAAAAAATAAAATAAATATGAAACAAATATAAAACAAATATAAAACAAATGAAAAGAAAAAATCAAAAAACAAGAACAGAAAATGAAAAAAACGAATGAAAAAATTATTCATCCGTTTCGCTTTCTTTGACGACCAAAATTTTATCCGGCTCGCGGCTGTCTTTTTGGACGCAGTTGCTGTTTTCTTGGCAATATAAAATTTCGTCGATGGATTCCGCCGTGATTAATTCTCCGGGAATGCAAATCGGAATGCCGGGGGGATAAATCATAACGGCTTCCGCGGCGATGCGCCCGATGGCTTCTCCGATGCCGACGGAAACTTTATCGGCGTAAAAAGCTTGCCTCGGAGACATGATTTGAGGGGGGACGTAAACGATTTCTTCGGGGATGTCCAACAAATCGTATTTGCCGTAATACGTATCGGAAAGGTCTCTAAAGGCGTCTGCCAATTTCCAAACCGTTTCTTTCGTATCCCCGACACCGATTACGGCAAGGACTAAATTGGGCTCTGCCAATTCCATTTGAATCCCGTATTTTTCAAACATGATATCGTAAACATCAAAACCGTCCAATCCGAGTTTTGTGATGTTGATGACGATTTTTGTCGGGTCGTAAGTCATGAAAGGAACGCCCCCGCTTTCATCCAAAACCGAAAGCCCGGGAATTTTTGAAATTTCTTTTTTCATTTTTTTACATTCGTGAACCAATTCTCCGAAAATCTCCTCCCCTTGCGTTGCCAAAAGTTTTCGGGAGGATTCTAAAGAGGCCATCAGCAGATAACTCGGGCTGGTCGTGTGAAACATCAAAACGCGTTTTTTAATGGAATGATACTTCACCAATCCCTCGTTGTGAAGAAGCATCGCGCTTTGAGTAAGAGAGCCGCCGGTTTTGTGCGTGCTCGCGACGACTAAGTCCGCGCCGAGTTCGGCGGCCGATTTGGGAAGGGAGGAGGAAAAGGAAAAATGCGCGCCGTGCGCTTGGTCGACCATGACGACAATATCTTTGCTGTGCGCGTAATTGATAATGCGCTCCAAATCCGCGCAAGCGCCGTAATATGTCGGGTACACCAAAAACAACGCTTTTGCGTCCGGATTCTCCTCGACGTATTTTTCAATCGTTTGAAGCGTCATGCAACTGGTGATTCCAAAATTTTGGTTGATTTCCGGCTCCATGAAAATCGGAACAGCTCCCGAAAGAATCAACGCGTTTGTGACGGATTTATGAGCGTTTCTCGGGATTAAAATTTTTTCGCCGTCGTAACAAACCGTCATAATCATAATATGAACGCCGCTGCTGCTTCCGTTGACCAAATAAAAGGCGTTGTCCGCTTTGTAAGCTTCGGCCGCCAATTCCAACGACTGTTTGACGACACCTTTGGGTTGTGAAAAAGTATCCAATCCAATCGGCGCATTCACATCCATTAAAAAAACGTCTTTGCCGACCAGCTTTTGGAAATCGTCTTCTCGAATTCCTCTTTTATGGCCGGGGACATCGTATGACGTGATTTTTTTCTTATCATAATCACGCAATGCATCAATTATAGGAGTCGCATTTTGGTCCATCTACAATTATAACCTCTGACATTTTCAACAAAAAAAATAAAACGGCAAGATAAAAAAACATGAAAAATAAATTTTTTTCGATACCTGCTTTCCCCTTTTTACCGTCAAAACAAATTTTAACAAAACAATAACAAAACATCAATATTTAAAACTAGTCCTTCTTATTCAAAAGAGACGGCAAAAATTAATATGATTTTGAAATCTATTCATTCAAAGAAAAAGAACGTATAAACCGAATGATTTTAAAAAATCAAATAAATTCATAAAGAGATAAAAATAATAAATAATTATAAAATAAATAGATAAATAAAAATGAATAATAAAATAACGGACAAATAAATAAAAATAAGAACTAAAAAAAGAAATTTGAAGAATAAATAACATAAAAGAGAAGGAGCACTAAAAATGGTATGTTTATTTTGTAAAATTGCCGCCGGGGAAATTCCGTGCTTAAAAGTATACGAAGACGAAAATACGATAGCGTTTTTGGATATTTCCCCTTGCGCGGACGGTCACACCTTGGTTATTCCAAAAAAACATTCGGATGCGTTTGTCGAAATGCCGCCCGAGGATGCCGGAAATTTGTTTAAAGCGGTGAATCGGGTTTCGGCTCAAATCCTGGACAAAATGGAAAATATAACGGGATTAACCATCGGAATGAACACTTACGCTTCCGCCGGCCAAACGGTCATGCATACGCATGTTCATATTTTCCCGCGCTTTGAAAACGACGGCGGCGGAACAACGCATTCCATCGTCAACTCGGCCGAATCATCCGATCCCGAATACATAAAAAAGATTTGGGAAAAATTAACAAAATAATTCAAACGGATTCAAAATCAAACGAATGAATTCAAACGGATTCAAAATCAAACGAATGAATTCAAACGGATTCAAAATCAAACGAATGAATTCAAACGGATTGAAATGAATTAAAAATAATTCAAAAAAAATAAAAACAACCTTAAAATCAACCTTAAAAGCAAAAATAATCTAACGGTAACGACAATCCAGGCCGCAAAAATAATCCGATCCGTAAAAAACACGAACGGTAAAACAATCCGAACAACGGGAGTGAAAAAATTGAAAGAGAATCAAACGATGGGAAAATACTTTGGCGTTTGCGCTTCATTTCATCATTCCAAAGCGTGTCTTTGTAAAAATTGCCGATTGCGCCCCGAATACGGAAATATCATGTATTGCGCAAAGGGGCGTTGTCCGACATACGGTTCGGGGGATGAAAACGGGATTGTCGGAACGATTTTTGCGCCGGTCGCAAAAGAAAGTCTCGTTTGTTTGTGTTCGGATTGTTTTGTGTATAAACAATTCGCGATGGCGGGTTTAAATTTTTGCGAACCGGATTGAGCGGTTTTAAAATCTCATAAAATGATGAAAACTCGATGACGTTTGAAAAAAGGTTTGGGAAAAGATATGAATCGAAAAGACAAAAACGAATCAAAGACTCCGTGTTTACGACAAAGCGCCCGATACGACAGGCAAAAAACGCTTCTCGGAGAGGAGGGACAAGAAAAATTATCCCGTGCGTCCGTTTTTATTGCCGGCGCCGGCGGTCTCGGGTCTCCCGTCGCCACGTATTTGGCGGCGGCGGGGGTCGGAAAAATTGTTTTGTTGGATTGCGATACGGTGGAGCGGACGAATTTAAACCGCCAGTTTTTACATCACGAAAAAGACATCGGAAAAGAAAAAGCGATTTCCGGCGCGGAAAAATTAAATTCGTTTAATCCCGAAATTCAAATCATGCCTGTTGTCGCGCGTTTGGAAAAAGAAAATATAAGCGAATTGGCGGGGGAATGTCAAATTATTGTCGACGCGCTGGACAACAACGAAACGCGCCGCTTGCTTGCCGCTTACGCGTTTGATTCCCAAAAACCTTACATCCACGCCGCCGTTTCGGGTTTTCAAGGGCAATTGGCATCGTTTTATCCGGAAGGCGGACCGTGTTTCTTTTGCGCGTTTCCCGAATCGGAGGAGGAAACGAAAAGCGATGCAAAAAATGAAGATACGGATTTTCCGATTATCGGCGCAACGGCCGGAATCATCGGCGCCATGCAAGCCAACGAAGTCATAAAATATATTTCGTCGGGAAAGAAAAGCATCGGAAAATTGTTTGTATGGGACGGAAAAAACAATTTTTTTGATGAAATCGAAATTGAAAAAGAGAAAAGCTGTCCGATTTGCGGCCGCTTAGAAAATGAAAAGAGAAAAGAATAAAAAAAATAAAGAACCCCGTTCAAACAAAATCTATTTTAAACGAAACGGTTCAAAAACACGCAATCATAAAATGCAATCATAAAACGAAAACTCGCGGAGGGAAAAAATGAAAGTTTCAATATCCGTTTTTGGAGCAACAAACAAATCAAAGGATATGACGGATATGGAAATTCCGGAAAAAACGAATGCTAAAGATTTGATATTGGAATTTGCGCGCGGATTGCCGGACCCGGATTTGATTTCGGATAAAGAAGGAAATTTGAAAAAACATTTAATAATTCAAATCAATAAAAAAAGAATCCTGCCGACAAAAGCCGCCGACAGTATCTTAAAAGAAGGAGACGAAGTCCGCGTTTATCCTTCCGTCTCGGGCGGATAATATTTTTGGCCCATTTTTGCCGCGCCCGCGTTTCAAAAAATGATTAAATCCCCCGCCTGTTGTTTAAGTTTTTAAAACCGGATGTATTTTCATTGTTTGGGCGCCGCGTTTTTTCCGAAAATAAAATATCACACGGACCGCCCGGATTTTACGGATTGCATTTCGTTGGCATTTGTTTTGCGTTCCGCTTGGCATCCGTTTTGCGTTCCGCTTGCGTTCCGCTTGGCATCCGTTTTGCGTTCCGCTTGCGTTCCGCTTGGCATCCGTTTTGCGTTCCGCTTGCGTTCTTCTTGGTGTCTGCTTTGCGTTCTACTCAACATTCTGATTGGAATTCTGCTCCGTATCTGTCCTGTATTCCGGTTGGCATTCCGATTGGCGTTTCTGTTTTCATTTTTGAGTTTGAATTTTATTTGTTCAATTTTAAACCTGGTTTGGATTTTTTACTTTTTTCATTTTTAAACCGGTTTTTGCGCCGTTTCAGCCTGCGTTTATATAGCCGGATGCGGTTGCTCAAAACCTTTATATACGATTATCATATTTATGAGGAGTACACAGCCGTAAGGGAATAAGGCGGCAAAGCTGTCCTTTCAATTCAAAATTCGGATTGAATCTTTTACGCAAAAACAATTAAATAAATCAAAATGGGCTCGTGGTCTAGACGGTTATGACGTCGCCTTGACATGGCGGAGGTCCTGAGTTCGAATCTCAGCGGGCCCATTAAATTTCGATTGCCGGAATACCAAATATTATTATCCGATTCGGTACTTTGTGCCCAAATAGCTCAGTTGGGAGAGCGCTGCCCTGAAGAGGCAGTTGTCGCTGGTTCAAGTCCGGCTTTGGGCATTTATCGGCATCGAAACCCTTTAATAACATAAAACAATTTTGTGATTGTTTGAACAATATTTATTCAAAATACACTGGTAGTGTAGTGGTTATCACCAGGCGTTGCCAACGCTTGAACCCGGGTTCGAATCCCGGCCAGTGTACTTATTTTTTTAATTTATTTATATCTCCGTTATTTTTTTATTTCTTTTTCTTATATTATTTCTATTGTTTTTATTATTGTTTTTATTATTGTTTTTATTATTGTTTTTATTATTGTTTTTATATTTTCTTGTTTTCTTTTCTATTGTTTTCAAATGCGATATATAAAAAACATATATATATAAATGTATAAAAATATAGGTCATCAATTGGGTCCATTCTATTACATTTTTATGAAATAATTTATTTAAAAATTTCATCTCCGATTATTTCCATTGAAAACTCTTAAATCGTTTTGGCTCTTCTTCTCTGCAATAATGGGAAGGATTATAAAATAATTATAACCAACCACAATCCAATTATGTTTCATTCCAAATATGTTTGGATGAATTATCAATATTCAAATCAAGAATATTCAAAATAAAAATATTCAATTTGTTAATATTCAATTTGCCGATTTCAATAAATCAACTCGGCAACAATTCGTTATCGATTTATTATCAATTGTTATCTTTAATTTTCACATTTTTCGGGATTATCATGGAATTAAAAACATGTCTAAAACTGTATCGAAAAGAAACCCATCGTGTCAAATCTCCCGATGAAACGTTTGAAATCATCGAGCCGTTGACAAAAGTTGCCGGAATTACGCGTGTGGCCGACATTACAAAACTGGACCGCTTAAATATTCCCGTTTTTTCATGTATCCGGCCGGATGCCGCTCAGGGCGCGATATCCGTTTACAACGGAAAAGGGGTGACGCCGATTGCCGCCAGAGTTTCGGCCATCATGGAAGGAATCGAACGATATTCGGCCGAACTTCAAGAAACGGATTCTCTCGTTTTGGGAAAATATCCCGAATTGAACGAAGAATATGAAATATTGGATCCCGTTGAATTGATTCTTCCCCAGGCTTCAGACCCGGACGTTTCTTTTCCTTGGACGACGTGCCATGAAATTCTTTTTGAAGAAGAAAATGGAGACGAAAAACTCACAACGGAAGAATTGCTTGTCCCGGCCGCCGCCGTTTTTCATCCATTTCCGCCTCAATACCACGCGTTGCATCGGACGGGAACAAACGGAATCGCTTCCGGAAACTCTTTGGAAGAAGCCGTCTTTCACGCGATTTGCGAAGTCGTTGAACGAGACGCTTGGTCTCTTTGCGAAGCCGAAAAAACGGGCGGAAAAGTAATAACCGATATTGATGACGAAGATATTTTAAATTTAATCCAAACGTTTAAAGACGCCGAAGTCGACGTTTTTCTTCGAGACATCACAAGCGACATCGGGCTTCCGACATTCGTTGCCGTATCGGACGACATCGCTTTAAAAGACCCGTCCTTATTATGTCTCGGCATGGGAACGCATTCGTCTCCAAAAATCGCGGCTCTTCGCGCTTTAACGGAAGTTGCTCAAAGCCGGGCCACACAAATACACGGCGCGCGCGAGGACGCGACTCTGGCCGACATTCGAAAACAAATCGGATACGAACGAACAAAACGATTGAATGCGAAATGGTTTGACACGTCGTCTTTTATTTCATGGAGCGCATTTAAAGACCTTTCCACCGATGATTTTTTGGACGAAATTAAAAATGCGATTCGCGCGTTAAAAAAAGTCGGCCTTCAAACCGTAATCGTAAAAGACTTAACACGTCCCGAAATCGGAATTCCCGTGGTTCACGTCATCATTCCCGGCGCGGAATCATACGCCATTGACTCCGACAGAATGGGTTTGAGATGCAAAGAAGCGCGAGCCAAAGCGTCCAAAACGGGAAGCCGTGTTCGCAAGTATGTTCGAGAAACATGAACCCTGTGAACCATGAGATTTTAAACGTGATTTTATGCCCGGCTCTGCCCCTTCCTCAAAAGTGATTGTGTTTCTCGGCCCCAGTTTGGATTTAGAAACGGCGCGCCCCCTCTTGCCTTTTGCAGACTTTCGGCCGCCCGCCGCCCGCGGAGATATGCAAAAAGCGGCAATGGAAGACCCCGACATGATTTGTTTAATCGACGGCGTTTTTTTTGAGCAGTGCTCGGTCGGTCACCGAGAAATTCTCTTCGCGCTTAAAAAAGGAATTCAAGTGTGGGGCGCGTCCAGCATGGGCGCGTTGCGCGCTTCGGAAACCGACACGTTTGGAATGGTCGGGTTTGGAAAAGTTTATGAACTTTACAAAACCGGAATCGTAGAATCCGACGACGAAGTGGCCGTCGCTTGCGACCCGTTTACCAATGAAGCGATAACGGACGCTTTTGTCAATATTCGAGAAACGATTCAAAAAGCGATTTCCGATTCCGTTTTAAATCCCGATGACGGAAATCTTTTGTTAGAGACGGCCAAAGAGATGTATTATCCGGACCGGACGTATGATTTTTTAATTGAAAAGATCAAAAAAACCGATGCGATAAATCCCGATTCAATCGACCGTTTTGAGAAATGGGTTTTTGAAAATGCGGTTGATATCAAAAAAGAAGATGCGATCGGCGTTTTAACTCTGATTTTTAATCGGATAACGGACGGGAAAAAGAAAGAAGAATAAAAAAAAGCTCCACAAATATTGTTTTTTAAAAAAACGGACGTTAAAAGAATAGATTTTGGATTTTTTTAAAAACGGACATTATAAAAAGAAATTTTGTGATTTTTAAAAATGGTTTCTATAAAAAATAGATTTTGGATTTTTTAAAAAACGGATATTATAAAAAGAATTTTTGTGATTTTTTGAAACATTTTTATAAAAAATAGAGATTATTAAAGAAAAAAATTTATAAAAAGAAATTTTATGATCTTAAAAAAATGATTTTATAAAAAACAGAGATTATTAAAGAAAAGATATTAGAAAAATGATTTTTCCGTTTTTAAAAAGGAATAATGAGTGAAAGAGAAATAAAGACTGCTTGACGGTCAATCCACCGTTTCGCTCCAATCGTTTTTTCCGGGAGCGTATTTTGCCAGTATCGGATTTTCATCCACGGCGTAATCCCCGATGTCATCGCCGTTGCTGTAAACGACGGCGCCGTCCTCTTCAAAACCGTAAGCGTCTAAAACATCGGACATCGGAAGACCGGCGGCGATGGCTTGCTGCGCGGCAAAATCTTTTGAAAAGGCGTCCATTTTTTTCATTAACGAATCATAAACGTTGAATTCATCGTCATAAAGCGCGTGGAGGAGTTCTTTTAAACAGTCGCATGTTTGATTGACATCCATTTCGGTCGTGTCAATCTCATAGACACGGCGGCAATAATCAAAACAATCGCAAAGAACGACATCGATGGATTCCGCTAAAATATTTTCCATGACTTTTTTCTCGGAATATCCGCGTTTGGACAATCTTTGCTTTAGCGTATCGGGATGCGTTCTTAAAACAACGGACAAATCACATAGATAATGCGCCAAATGGCTTTCCATTAAAAGAACCGGCAAATACTCCGGAGAATCATGAAGATTTTGAAAAGTTAATTTTTTTGAAAAAAACATTTCATTGAAATCACGGCGGGATTTTTTTTGATATTCAAAAACGGCTTCTTCCAACGCGTCCATGTCTACCGCAGCGCAATCGCGCTCCTCATCCCATTCAAAAGGAACATCGTATTCTTTAATAAATTCCGTAATATGAAGGACACGGTACCCTTCCGCCTCCATTTTTTTAGAAATTTCTGTTTTACCGGTTCCCGGAGTCCCTGTTAACGCAATCGTTAAAAAGGGAGGAAAAAAAATGTCAGTCATTTAATTTACCACCTTAACATCTGTATGAATCCGTTTTGTAAAACCGTTTTTAATCTTCCTTGATTTTTAAATAATACTTTTTCCATGACGATATTTTTTTAATAATGATGATATTTTTAATAAAGATAATCATATCAATAATTATAACTTATTAAAAAATATATTTTATTAATAGATTGAATATTAATTTTTAAATATTAATTTCAAACATTCATTTCAAACATTCATTTCAAACATTCATTTCAAACATTCATTTCAAACATTCATTTCAAACATTCATTTCAAACATTCATTTCAAACATTCATTTCAAACATTCATTTCAAACATTCATTTCAAACATTCATTTCAAATCATCTTTGGAAGAAAAGGAATTTTTCCGTGTTTGTTTTCA
>JAVESN010000023.1:0-20649 GCA_034006575.1 Methanimicrococcus sp. | reverse complement strand
ATTTCAAACATTCATTTCAAACATTCATTTCAAACATTCATTTCAAACATTCATTTCAAACATTCATTTCAAACATTCATTTCAAATCATCTTTGGAAGAAAAGGAATTTTTCCGTGTTTGTTTTCATAAACTTTCACCGCTTTGGGCGCGCCGATTAACAGCTTTAAAATTCTGTTGTAAACGCTGGGCGCTTTTTGAGCGTCAACCGCCTTTGCGATTTCAATCAATGTTTCCGTCAGCGGCAAATAATATTCCGCCTCCATGAAATCAATGACGGAAAACGCGTTCAATAATCCGACCGTGCTGTATTCATTGATGGAGGACAAACGAATAATGGTTCGTTTTAAAAATTCCAAACCGTCCGCCGTTTGCAAAGAATACTTTCTGTTGCGCGCAAAAGCGCCGTAAAGCGCCCGCTGATCGTTGGCCTGCTCGATACGAAACGCCGAATCCGCTTCAACCATTCGAACCAATTCCAAACAATCTTTTGAGTCCGTGCCGGCGACCGCCGACAAAAAGGCTTCCCAGGCCACCAAATCTTTTTTGCACTCCTCCATATAGATTTGAGTCAACATCCGCTTCTCCGGCGCGGAACTGTTCAACCAAGCGGCAAACGCGGCGGCGCGGTCGGTCGCATTAACGGCCGTTAAAAATTGACGCTTAATCAACGCGTGAATCTCGGGCGTATCCAAAACCGACAACAATTTCAAAGCGTTGTTTTTCACTTGGCGACGTTTGATTTGACCGGCTTTCAAACGAAGAGAGCCGCGCATGGAAAACAGTTTCTCCTCATCAAAAACGTGCGCTTCGGAATAATCGTCGTAAATGATTCTCAAAGAATTCTCGTGCGTTTTGGCAATCGCCGACTGCAAACGAATCCGAACGGAATACAAATCTTTGTATCGGTGCGCCAACGATTCATCGTCAACGGATTCAAAAAGCGTCAAGAATAAACCGCCTGTCTTTTCCAAAAGAGATTGATCGCACAACAATTCATGGTAAAGATCGACATACTCCGCAGACGGGCGACTGTTTTTTTGAAGAAGAAGTTTGTTTTTCTCCATGTCCGTCAACGTGTAAAAAGCCAGCCAGCGGCCGGTGATGTCTTTGTCTTTTTTGGCTTGAGTCCATAATTCTTTGACCGTCGCGTTGCTTTTCACTTTCCCGTAAAACGAGCCGTTCCGATTCAAAGAAACAAAAGCGGGCTCTTCGACATTCTTAAGAACGATTTCTTCTTCACGGCGCTGAACAAAAAAAGTCTCTTCGTGAAGGATTTTTCCTTTCCGGTCGCAAAGAGCGTAAGAAAACGGAAATTGCCACGGTTGTTTTGTGTACTGAATGTTTTGAACCAATTTCATGGAAAATTCTTTTTTGGACGCGTTGTAAGATTTTTCAACCGACAAAGTCGGATACCCGGTTTGGTGCAGCCAGCTGTTGGACATGCGCATCAACTGCATTCCGGAGACAACTTCCATTTCATGAATCCAATCAAAAGTTTTGGCGTTTTTGTGACTGAATTTGCGGTGATAAGAATCCAGCCCGCGCGCGAAAACACCGTTTCCGATTAACGTTTCAACCATTTTGACGAATTCGGGCGCTTTGACATAAGTCACGGACGTGATTAAATCGTTGGGATCATTGAATCCTTCCGGCAGAATCGGCATGGAAGAAGCGCTTGAATCCAACGCGAATGTTCCCGAAACCGGCGCGTAAAGATTTAAAACGGTTTGAAGGCGCGTATATTCCTCCCCGAAGAAATAAGCGTGGAATTTGTTTTCGATTAAAACCGTCACGGCTTCGTTTAACCAAATTTCAAACGGGCTGTTTCCGGTGACTTCCGAGCCGTTGATATTGTGGTAATATTCATGGATTTTAACGTCGGCCATGTATTCAAAGGCGCCGTCCAACATGTTTTTTGACGGAATGATGCGGTTTGTCGTAATGGTCGTGTTTCCGACGTTTTCCATGCCGCCGAAATCCGAGTTTTGCATGCCGATTTCGCGGTAAACGGTTCCGGTGTACTTGTAACCGAATGTCAATCCTTTGGAAAGGGTATCGATTTTATGGCGAATCGCGGACAAATTGTCCATCGCCTTGTTCAGATTTTCGGGATTGATGGACGCGGAGTTTAAATTGTATTTTAAGTGGTCGCGCAGTTTGGTTAAATCAAAGATTTGTTTTTTAATGTCGACGTCTTTGTGGCTTTCCGGGCCCGTAAAGAGATAAACCCACATCACGGCGTCATGCAAAATATCTAAAGATTGTTCGGCGTAATCTTTGTTTGAGCCGGGGGGGATGAGCAATTCCAGGTCAAAACAGTGGTCGTCGGGATATTCAAATTCGCGCGTGTAGGTGTCGTATGTGCCGACGCCGAGGAAGAAGAGGTAAGTGGCCATCGGCGTTTTCATATTTTCATAAACGATTTCATCGCGCGAAAGACCGGTTTTGGGGTCCGTCAATACGGTTTTTCGAGGAACGGCAATGTCGCCGTTTGTGATGAGATTCGTGTAGCGTGAGTCGGCGCGAATGGTTGTTTTGTAAGTGCATTTGGCCGTCATATCGTCAATGCAGGGCACGATTCGTTGAAATCCCCATTGCTGGCATTGCGTTATTTGTTGCGGCGGCGCGCCTTGGGGCGTTTCGTCGTAATAAAGTCCTTCTAAGAGATTTTGAGTCGGCCGGCAAACGGTTTTTGTAACGATTTCAACTTTTTCGTTTCGTGAGATATCCGTTTTGAAATAGATATCTAAAAACGCGTCGTCTTGTCGATAGATATATTTGTCAAAGCCTGCCGCCGCAACTTCCAAAATCTCCAAATCGCGACAATTCAAAGAGATTTTATTCACGGGCGCGCCCATATTTTTCAAAAAAAGATGAGATGTCACAACCGTGCGGTCATCAAAAACATCAAAATCCAAATCCATATGAAGAACCCGAAAATCAAGTTTTCCGAAATCTTCGGGATAATATCTGTAAAGTCTTTCTTTCATGAGAGTGATGAATGTTTTATGTGTATTAAAATTTCACTTTCAAAAAAATACGATTGGATTATTATTTTTGTATCGGGAAAAGGATGGTGTTTTTCGCCGTTTGGGCGCCGCGTGTTTTTGCCGAATTTGCCGCTGTTTTTGAATATAAAAATAAAAAAATGAAAAAACATGGGTGAATATTATTTAATATATTTGGGGTCAATCCGCAAATTTCCGATTTTTTTGTTCGCTCTGCTCGCAAAAAAATCGAAAATTAGCGGGGCGGTATTTGGGATTCAAGGATATTTTCAAAACGAAAATTGAAAGAATAAACAAGTAAAAAAGGGATCGGAAAATACGAATAAATAAAAACGAAAATTGAAAAGTTGAATAAATAGAAACAAAAAATGTAAAAGAAAAAAGAGAAAAATGAAAGAGAAAAATGAAAAAGAAAAAAGAGAAAAATGAAAAAGAAAAAGAGAAAAGAAAAAAGAGAAAAATGAAAGAGAAAAAAGAAAAAGAGGAAATTACGGATTTACTTTTTTCTTTTTCGGGGTTTGTCGGGGGCGGATGTTTTTTTGTTTTCTTTGTTGTCCTCTTCGTTTTTGTCCTCTTCGTTTTCTCCTTTGAGTTTGCGCTCTAAATTTCGAATGAGATCGCGCATTTGAATGGCGCGCTCAAAGTCCAGCATTTCGGCCGCCAAATTCATTTCCGCTTCGTATTGAATGATGAGACTCGGGATTTCGGCTTTGGGAACATATTTTACGTCCGATATTTCGGCAATTTGCTCGCGAATCGGTTTTCGAATCGTTTGCGGGACGATGCCGTGCTTTTCGTTGTAATCCATTTGAATCTCGCGGCGCCTTTTTGTTTCGTCCATCGCTTTTTGAATCGAACGCGTCATTTTATCGGCGTAAAGAACGACTTTTGAATTGGAATTGCGCGCCGCGCGGCCGATGATTTGAATCAGGCTTCTGGAGTCGCGCAAAAATCCTTCTTTGTCGGCGTCTAAAATCCCGATAAAGCCGACTTCCGGAATGTCAAGCCCTTCTCTTAAAAGATTGATGCCGACCAAAACGTCAAAATTGCCGAGGCGCAAATTGCGAATAATTTCCGTTCTTTCAATCGTTTTGATATCGGAATGCAAATACCGGGTTTTAATGCCGGCTTCCGCCAAATATTCCGTTAACTCTTCCGCCAGCCGTTTCGTTAAAGTCGTGACAAGCGCCCGGTCTCCGTTTTGAATCACTTTTTGAATCTCGGAGATGAGGTCGTCCACTTGCCCTTTAATCGGACGGATTTCAACGACGGGATCCACAAGTCCGGTCGGCCGAATCACTTGTTCGACCACTTGGGCGGATTGTTCGATTTCATAATCGCCGGGAGTTGCCGAAACGAAGATTGTGTTTTTCATGTATTTTTCAAACTCTTCAAACCGAAGAGGACGGTTGTCAAACGCGCTCGGCAAACGAAATCCGTAATCGATCAACGATTTTTTACGAGCGCGGTCGCCGTTATACATCCCGTGAATTTGCGGAAGCGTTTGGTGGCTTTCATCAATAACGATTAAAAAGTCATCGGGGAAGTAATCAATCAAACAATACGGCTGCTCTCCCGGCTTTCGCCCGTCAAAGTGCATGGAATAGTTTTCAATGCCTTTGCAACTTCCGGTTTCGCGAATCATTTCCATATCGTAAAGCGTTTTTTGTTTCAACCGATGCGCTTCTAATATATCCAAATCCGGCAGGCGTTCTTCCAATTCTTCCAAAATCGCTTGAATCGCGCGCTCCACTTCGTGTTCGGGAACGACATAGTGACGCGCCGGATAGATGAAAAAGGAATCCATGTCAAAATTTTTCGTCAAATTTAAGCCGTCCATTTCCGATATTTTATCAATCTCGTTTCCGAAAAATTCAACGCGAATGATGTTTTCATAATATCCGGGCATGACGTCGACCGTATCCCCTTTGACGCGAAATCGACCGGGCGCCAAATCCAAATCGTTTCGCTCAAACTGGCTGTCAACCAAGCGCATAATCAATTCGCTGCGATTCATTTTTTTGCCGACGGCGACTTCAATGCCCATTTGTTCAAATCGTTCCGGATTGCCGAGACCGTAAATGCAGGAAACGGAAGCCACGACAATCACATCGCGGCGGGAGACAAGGGACGCGGTCGTCTCCAGTCTCATTTGCTCAATTTTCGGATTGATTTGCGCGTCTTTTTCAATGTATTGATCTTTGGCGGGGATGTAAGATTCGGGTTGGTAATAATCGTAATAAGAAACGAAGTATTCGACGCGGTTTTCGGGGAAAAAATCTTGAAATTCATTGTAAAGCTGCGCCGCCAAGGTCTTGTTGTGTGCGATAACCAGTGTCGGCCGTTGAACTTTTTCAATCACGTTTGCAATCGTATAGGTTTTGCCGGATCCTGTGACACCCAAAAGCGTTTGAAAACGATTTCCCGTGTTGACGCCTTTGACCAATTTATCAATCGCTTCGGGCTGAGAGCCTTTGGGCGACATGTCCGAAATGATTTTAAAAGGCGGCGAATCACGTTTCCTGGTTTTGATTTGCAAATCTCTTTTTGAATCCATTTTATCCCGCAACAACGTTTTTAAATATATTAAATCCAATAAAAAATTCCGTTCGATGAATTTTGAAATGACCAAAACGTTATATTAATCTTCTCTTACCGAAGAGAAAGTATTAACAAATAAAAAAAACGAATTCAAAATTAAATCGAATCATATCAAACAAAATCATATCAAACCAAATCATATCAAACAAAATCAAACAAAATCATATCAAACCAAATCAAACCAAATCAAACAAAACCAAGTCAAATCAAAACCGTGCGCCTGCAAAAACCGCCGCGCTCAAACAGCAAAATCGACAGGGATTTTAAAAAAAAGAGAAATTGACGCCGGTTTTACAAAAATTATTTTGAAAATTTCTTTTTGTGTTTGGCGTACAATTCGTGAACCATTCCGTCCGATAAACCGATGATCGGCGCGCTGATAGTGTGAATCCCGCAGATTTTTAAGATATGAATATAAATGGAGCAAGCCGGAACAATCACATCGGCGCGGTCGGGTCTTAATCCCAAACGGGAAATGCGTTCTTCAACGGTGTATTTTCGCAACTTTTTATCTAACTTTTCCAAATCGGAAATGTCCAACGGCTCATTGTTGAATTTGCCGGCTAAGAGATATAAACTGCGGATGTTTCCGCCGCTGCCGATTCCAATCACATCTTCGGCCGGCACATTCTTTTTCAGCCACGCGTCCATTTCTTCCCATTTTTTCTCGGAAACGTAGCCCTCTTTTAAACGGATACATCCGACGTCAAAGGATTTGGATTTTTTAAAATCGTTGCAAACAAAAGTCACTTCCGTGCTGCCGCCTCCGACATCGATGTAGAGATAAGAATAGCGCGGGTCGAAATGCTCTTCGATGTGGTTGGCGTAAATGAGTTTGGCTTCTTTTTTCCCGTCAATGATTTTTAAATCGATTCCGGTTTTTCGTTTGATTTTTTGAGCGACCGCTTGACCGTTTTTCGCTTCTCTTAAAGCGGACGTCGCGCAAGCCATGGTGTCAACGACTTGAAATCCTTTTGAAATCTCGGTAAATCCGGATAATATTTTAATCAGACGATTCGTTTTCTCATCCGAAATCCGGCCGCGCGAAAAAGCGTCATCTCCCAAACGGATCGGAACGCGAAGCAAAGTCATTCTCTCAAAAATAACTTCTTCGTCCGCGGCGCGAACGTCTGTCAGCAATAAGCGAACCGCGTTTGAGCCGACATCAATGGTTGCAAAAATCATAAAACTCTCCGAATGAATGATAAAAGATATAAAATAAAGAGATATAAAATAAAGAGATATAAAGAAATAAATTTCTTTCATTTTAATTCTTTGTTTGAATAAATTCGAAAATGAGAATAGAAAGAAATGAAAAAAAAATGAGAATAGAATGAAAAAAGAATGATGACGAAACCGTCCATAAATTTTTAAAAGGGTAGGCGTATTATTAACAAAGTTTTGAAAAAGACGGTTTTTAAAGTAAAAAAACGGAACAAAATAATTCGCATGAGCGGTCTTTTTCTAAAAAAACTCCATAAGGAGGAAAAAAATGAATTATGAAAACTACAATTCGGATGTTTCCGGAAATCAATTTTTATCAAAAGTTTATATGTGGATGTTTGTCGGAATGCTGATTACGGCCGTTGCCGCATACGGTATATTGAGCAGCGATTCTCTTCGCCAAACATTCATAGACAGCGGTCTTTATTTTATATTGTTGATTGTTAATTTGGTTATTGTCATCCTTTTATCTTGGAAAATTAAATCCATGTCACCGTCAACGGCGGCTCTCGCGTTTATATTCTACTCTTTAATCAGCGGAATTACGTTGGCTCCGATTCTTTGGATTTACACTCAGGCTTCCGTTTTTATTGTCTTTTTAATTACGGCCGGCATGTTTATCGGCATGAGTTTGGTCGGTTATTTCATTAAAAAAGATTTGAGCGGTGTGGGACGTTTTTTCATTATGGCGCTAATCGGTTTAGTCATCGCGATGTTCGCCAACATGATTTTATATTGGATTTCACCGGCTACGGCCTCATGGATGAGTTTTATTTTAAGTGTGTTCGCCGTTTTAATTTTTGCAGGTTTGACGGCGTATGACACGCAAAAAATCAAAAAAATCGGAAGTTCCGTTGACCACGGGGAGCCGTTTACTCAAAACTTGGCGATTGTTTGCGCTTTAACGCTTTATTTGGATTTCATTAACTTGTTCCTCAATCTCCTTCGGCTTTTTGGAAATCGCAGATGAAAAAAAACGAAATAAGATATTGGAAAATGTTTTTACATTCCCCATTTATATTTTTATTTTTTTATATTTTTTATTTTTTTATATTTTTATTTCTTTTATTTTTAAAAAACTCAACTCTCTTTTTTTGAAAATATTTTAAAAAACAGATACCGGATACAATAAAAAATGACCGCGCCAAACAGCGATAAACGGGATTTTATTTTTAATATTTTTTTGAAAAAAAACGGGCGGCACTTTTTATTGATTTTTTGTGATGCGGCAGCAGACAGAAACTTGAACGGCGGTAGCAGGCAGAAACTTGAACGGCGGTAGCAGGCAGAAACTTGAACGGCGGTAGCCGTGCCCACGTTCGCGAAGCGAACGGCTGTATTTAAAAATAGGAGATGCAAGTGGCAAACATAAACGCTGACCAAGCGGCAGACAATAACAGTTAACCAAGCGGTAAACAATAACGCTGATCAAACGGCAAACAATAACGCTGACCAAACGGCAGACAATAACGCTGATCAAACGGCAAACAATAACGCTGACCAAACGGCAGACAATAACGCACGCCAAACCTGAAAACGCAAACGACAACCGAAATGCAACCGGCATATAGAATAAAAAGCGCCGCGCCCAAACAGCGAAACCGTGATTATTTTTCAAATATTGAAAACGAAAAAACAGGCTGCAATTTTTTATTTGATACTTTTTGGTTCAATCCGCTCATTTCCGTTTTTTTGCTCGCTTCACTCACAAAAAAATCGAAAATGAGCGGGGCGGAATTTGGGATTTAAAAGACACCGGAATGATTTATTTCTTTGTTAAAAAACTTATTACCCTTTTTGTTTTTAATTTTAATTTTAATTTTAATTTTATTTTTATTCTTATTTTCCGAAGAACGGATACGGCTTTATAGATTTAAATCGGATTATGCGCCATGAAAGAGTTTGTCATCATCGGAAACAAAGCCGTCAACGGCGGGAAAATCTCATTGAACGATTTGCCGGGCTCGGCCGGCCGAATGGATGTTTTGTGCCGCTGCGTCACTGCCGCTTTATTCATATCCTTTGGGATGAGGCGCGACATCAATGTTCATCTGATATTAAAAGGAGAACCCGGTCCCGATAAAATTGTCCGGTTTAACGGAGAGAGCATGCGCTCTTTGAACCCCGATGAAAGAAGTTCGGGCTCATTGATTCAAAAAGCGCTTTTGGTCGAGGCGTCGGATATTGAAAAGAAATCCACGCCCGGCGTTTTTGTTCGATACGGAAATCTGGAGAAATTGTTGAATGAATTTGAAAACGAGAACGGAAATAAAAGTGAAAATAAAAACAGAAGTGAAAACAGAAGTGAAAATGGAAGTGAAAACGGAAGTGAAAACGGAAGTGAAAATGAAAACGGAAACGAAATTGAAAACGGAAACGAAATTGAAAACGGCGCCGAAAGAAACAAACGCCCGATTTTTTATTTAAAAGAAGACGGAGAGGACATATTGAGTCTGATTCAAAATCCAAAATCTGTTATTGATTTAAAAAACGGCGTTTATATATTGGGCGATAACCAGGGTGTTTTTGAAGAGGATGAAAAAATCATTGAGCAAAAAAGAGCCTCAAAGATTTCGGTCGGCCCGATTTCGATTCTTTCCAGCCAATGCATCACGTTAATTTTGAACGCTTTGGACCGTGTCTCTGAAAAAGGTCCGGAGGAATGAATAGGTATATAAATTAAAAAACATGATATTGCATTGAATATTTCACATTTGTATTTTGGAGGAATAAAATGACACCGGAAGAAGAAAAAGTTCTTACAGCCATGAAAAGTATCGGAAAACCCGTTCGCCCGGGAGATGTTGCAAAAGAAACCGGAATCGACAGCAAAGAAGTCAGCAAAATTATTGCGTCTTTAAAGAAACAAGAGCTGGTCGATTCCCCGAAAAGATGTTATTACGCCCCGAAATAATTGAAACATTATTTCCATTTTATTTTTTATAATATTATTGATACCGTTTAAAATCGATTTAATCATATTTTTATTTTTTAATCTTTTCTATAAATTTTATTTTTATGATTTTCTTCTATTTTATAGAATTTATATTTATTTTCCGTTTTCTCTTCCCGTTTCTTTTTTTACATCATTTTTTTAAAGAAATGTCTTATTTGCGCTTATCTTTTTATATATTTGTAACTCTTAAAGGAATAAAATATTTGAAAAACCCGTTTAATCCGTATCATTTCCGGATTGAGGAACAAAAGAAAGGATACTAAGAGAATAAATTTATTTTTGGAAGAGAAAACATGGGAGAAAAAAAGACGGTCGGCCAATTTTTAAGAAAAACGTTCGCGCTTAAAAAAAGTGAAGAAGAAATTGAAACGGAAAAAGAAACGACTGAAAAAATGCCGGCACGGTCCGCAAAAAGAACCCCCAAAAAATCCGCTCAACCGACAAATTCAAAATCGACCGCTTTAAAAACAACCGCCGCAAAAACACAGGCGACAAAAACAACCGCCGCAAAAACACAGGCGACAAAAACAACCGCCGCAAAAACAACAGCGGCAACAAAAGCAACCGCCGCAAAAACAACAGCGGCAACAAAAGAAAACGCCGCAAAAACAACAACGGCAACAAAAGCAACCGCCGCAAAAACAACAGCGGCAACAAAAGCAACCGCCGCAAAAATACAGGCGACAAAAACAACCGCCGCAAAAACACAGGCGATAAAAACAACCGTTTCAAAGACGAGCGGCACATCTCGCTCCGCTGCGACAAAAACTTCTCCCGCAAACACAAAAACGGAATCGGCTCTGTCAGCTTTGATTCTTAAAAATGCGCCCGCCGCAAAAACGCCCGTTGCAAAAGTGCCCGTCTCAAAAACACCCGTCGCGTTTTCAAAAAATATGACGAAGGCGGATAATGTTCGTCTTTATATTTATCAAAATTATTTTAAACCGGCAAAATTAAAAGGGCAGAACAGAATGACTCTTGTTGCCGGTGAAATTCACTCGGAGATGGGGTTAAAATCCGAAATACCCGCCGTGGCGTCCGCGATGAAAACGAGAATCGATCGGCTCTATGACGTTGAAATATTAGACGTTCGCCCGCCGAATTCTTTAAATTCCAAATTAACCGTCAAATATGATTTGAGAAATTTGTACATGGAAGAAGAAGCGAAATCCGCGGGGAAAAGTGATGACAAAACAAAAAGCCGAGATGAAGACGAAAACGAAAAAACACCGTCTTCTCTTTTGGAAGAGTCCGAAAGCGGATATTTGATTTTAAAAGAATTGGAAGAAAAATTGCGCCTTTTTGTTTCAAATCGCGTGGAAACCCGTTTTGGAAAAGAATGGTGGAAAAATACGGACATGGGCTTTTTAGCGGACCGTTGGAACGAGCGGCGAATTATGAACGATCGAACGAACACGGACAAAAGAAGGAAAACAAACGAGCTGCTGATTCATTACGCCAGTTTCAGCGATTATCGCCGAATCATCAATAATCCGTTTGCGTGGGATGCGTTTGAAGAGCATTTCCCCGACCGAGGGTGGATTATTCAAAGATTAAAAGAATTGGACCCGATTCGAAACGCCATAATGCATCACACCCCTTTGGAAGAGGACGATTACATTCGTCTCGGTTTGTATTCCAGGGATATTTTAAAAATCATTGATAAGAGCAAGTAAATGTAAAAACGAAAAAGGGTAAAAAAGTAAATGTAAAAACGAAAAAAGGATAAAAAAGTGAAGAGAAAAGGAAAAAGAGAGGGATAATGCGTGAGTAAAGAAAACGGGAAAAATAAAATCGAAAAACGGTTGAAAAATCAAAAGGATAAAAATAAAATCAAAAAAACGTCTCAAAAACAAAAATCAAAACCGAGTCAAAACGATAAAGAAAACATTTCCCTTTTGATTCAAACCGCGCTGGAAGCGGGAGCTGTTGAAGCGTATTTTATCGACGCGAAAAATATAATTGTGGATGAACGCGTTCGGCTGAAATGTTTTGTTCCGCTTTGCCGGCATCACGGAGATTTGGTCTGTCCGCCGAATGTGCCGACGCCGGAAGAATTTCAAAGGTATTTAAAACTGTATCGATTCGGAATCATGTTGTCCACACAATATGTCAATCCGCCGAGACCTTCTTCTTTGATGGATTCAAAAGACGTTTCCAGAGAAATTCGTAAAAAATCCGTGGACTTATCCGATATTTTACTGAAACTTGAAGCGATTTCCCTTCAAAAAGGATATCGATTCGCGGCCGGGTTTACCGGCGGCAGTTGCTTTTATTGCGAAGAATGCGTCAAAACGGGCGGGGAATGTAAAACGCCTTACAGAGCCCGGCCTTCAATGGAAGCCGTCGGCATTGACGTGGTGGCAACGCTTCAAAACATAAACATGAGCTTGGAATTTCCCGTCAGCGACAAGGTCAAATGGTGGGGCATGCTGCTGGTGGATTGAAAAATATTAAAAAACAGTAAATTTCCGTAATCAATAATCAATAAAAATCGCCGGCCGCCATCCGTATAATATCGGAAACTCGGCAAGCTTTTTTTGGTTTGGCGCGGCGTTTTTTTATTGGAAAGTATCGTTTTGTTTAAAATTCATATTTTTATTCGGGCTTCTCATTTTTGATTAAATAAAAAAAATAAAAATAAGTCAAAGAATGAATCTATTTGTGAAATAAAATCTATTAAAAATCACAATCGTCAAACTCCGATTCCGACATCGCTTTTTCCAAGTCTTCCGTTGTTATGTCATTTTCAATTCCCGGCCTTTTTGTGATGTCGTCTTTAAACGTCGTTTTTTCTAAAATTTCGTTAAAAACGTCATCAACATCTCTTTCAATCATATATTTTTTAGAAAAATGATTGAGAACGTTTTCGATGTCCCGGCGCAAAAGTTCTTCGGCGTGGGGATGGTCTTTGGTGATGTATTGCGGCCAATCGATAAATTGAATGCCGTCATCCGAAACGAAAATATTGTATTCGCTCAAATCGTTGTGAATAATTCCTTTTTCATACAGTTTTTGAATTTGAGCGAGAATTTCATCCAAATACCACTCGGGATCCAACACTTTCGTTTTTGAAAGCTCGCTTCCTTGGGCCACTTCCATAAGAACGGTATGCCGATTTTGGTCAATCGGTTTGGGGAGGGAGATGTCGGGATACAGATTTTTCATAATCGTAAATTCCCGTTTGGCCGCCAATCTCGCCGCGTAAATCCATGAGAAATGCTCTTTTCCGACCAAATGCTCTCGCGTGCGTTTGACTTGTTTGAAGCTGGTTCTTCCTTCCCGATGAAGTTTGAGAATCAAAACTTCCGGCTCGGCGATTTCAAGCTCGGGCTCTTTGAGAACCTCAATGACAACAGACTCTTTGCCGACACCGATTTCACACCCGACGGCGGCGATTGATTTTCTTTGAACATACGTTCGAAGCGCCAGCGCGTCATACGCTTCAAAATAAATTTTGTACCCCTCGTACGGGTCAAACGTTCGGACAACCATTTTTTTCCGGCGCAATCGCTCCAAATGAAACGTCAATTTTTCCGCGGGAAGCCCGACATATTTTTGAAGTTCGGGAACGGGAACCCATTCGAAATTTTTCATTTCGATTTCAATGCCGGTTAAGATTCGAAAATCCCGCGCGGTTAATTCTTTGAATACTTTAAGCGTGTCGTCAAGCATATGCCAAAATAAGCGGTTCTTCTTTAGAAATGTTTTGTCCCGAAAAGAACATATGAAAACGAAACGTTTTATGTTTTATGAAAATGAATTGCGAAAAAGAAGCCGTGACTCAAATGGCGCTTGAGATTTTGGTTGCCGCCAAAACGGCGCCGAAGGGAAAAGGAATTGACAATCTCGTGACCTACCTGTTAGACAAAGACGATATCAAAAAACTGGCGGATGAGATGGAAAAACAATCCGAAAAACGCGGCGCGTTTTTTATGCGCGACGCCGACAATTTAAAAGAATCGGATTCCGTCGTGATAATCGGTTTAAAAGACTCTCAGCCGCTTGGTTTAAATTGCGGCGCTTGCGGCTTTGAAACCTGCGCCGATTTTAAAAACGTGAAGAAAATGACAAAGACGCCGTTCTCCGGTCCGATTTGCTCCCTCAAATCCGTCGACCTCGGAATCGCCATCGGCTCGGCCGCCTCAAAAGCCAAAGACTTATGTTTGGATAACCGAATTATGTATTCGGTCGGCGCAACGGCCTGTCTTTTAAAAATGATTGAGGCCGAATGCGCTTACGCGATTCCGCTGTCGGTGTCCGGGAAAAGTCCTTATTTTGACCGGACGGAACAAAAGAAGGTTAAAGAAATAAAATAAAAAAAGGGGTGCGACAAGAAAAAGAAAGGGGAAAAAAAGAAAGGGGAAAAAAAGAAAGGGGAAAAAAAGAAAAGGATGGGATAAAGAAAGAAAAAAAGAGAAATGAAAATGAGAAACTGAAATTTTGGTTTTTAGGATGTTTTTATAATTCAATCTTATTTTTTCATTTCATGTTTTATTTTTCAATTTCCCGGTCGTTCATCATCTTCCAAATATTGAATTTGACCGTCAACGATTCGATAACGTTGCACTTCGGAAGCGGGATCGTACAGCGATGAGGAAGAAAAGACAATCGGAATATTTGTGATTCCGCTTTTTTTGCCGTATTCTTCAACGATGGATCGAATCGCTTCAATCTCCTCGGATGAAATTTCGGGGTTGACAAAAATCGTAATATAACCGTAACCGTTGCCGCTGTAACCGGTAACGATGCCGGCGTCCGAATAAGATTTAAGAGCGGCATCGTTTTTGATAGAGAGCGCGATACCGTCATAAAGCCTGTCCGCTTCGGGGTTGAGTTCATATATGCGCGGGTCATCGCCAAAATAAGCCACGACGTCTTCATTGGAAATAATGTTTGAAAAACCTCTCGAATGGAACTCATTATGATCGGAATTTTCAGTCTTATTTTTAAAACCCGAATCGACATTCTCTTTAAAATCCGTAAGACATCCGGATGAAATGAGAAATAAAAATATAAAACCGGCGCATAGGATGATTTTAATTTTGGAATTCATTCCTTCTTCCTCTTTAAAATGTTAAAAAAATGGGAGCTGTTTTATTAAGTTAAAGTTAAATTTTGACGTGTGATTGGTTTTACTCCCAAATAATAATCAATTTCACTGACGGGCGCATAAAATGTGACAGGATTACCTTTAAAATTATTATTGTGTCCGCATATGGTTCCGACAATAAACGCCTGATAATCCTCTACCCCGCTTATACTAAGGTTCATACCGATATAAACCGGTCCGCCGCTATCTCCCCCTAAACCAGTCGACCCCTGAGTTATCTGCATTACTCCAAGAGTATCAATGGTTTTATCACTTTCATTAAAATACTTATCATAAATATATTCCGAATGAAAACCACCACTATTCCCACTAGGTCCTCCATATTTTCTTAATTCGGATCCACTGCTTACACTTGAGGTACCATGAACAATCATAAGAGTCTTATTATCTATGCTTCTGTTTGGATAAAAATTGGTTAAAACCGGATCGTTACCAACGTTAACAATTGGGTCAGCATTACTAAAAGGAATAAAAATTGCATCTATTCGCGATTGATTATCAATCACATTTCCAATTGAGGGGTATGCAGCGGTAGGTTGATAAATAGCTGTGGAAGTATTATATGGTAAAAGATGAGCTGCTGTAACAAAACCTCTTAAAACGGAATTGTTTTTCCGAACAGCCGAAAAACCAATGGTTCCCGAATTATAAAATCCATTTCCGATGTCTGCCGATACTTGATATCCCCCTCTTATTGGATTAACATGGTCATAGAAACTATCTACGTTAAAATCCAAATCAGAATTATAGAAAACAATTGGTAAATCTTCAATATTTTCTGATTTAGAATACTTTTCAATGATAGATTTTATTTCAAAAATTTCATATTCAGTCAGCTCTTTTTGAGGATTAATATAGATAATAATGTATCCATAAACTGAACTACCAAAACCAGATAATGGACCACCATTTATCTCAAGATATTTTCTAAAAGAGTAATCTGCCTGTATCAATCTTGCAACTTTTTGAATTGAAACCCATCTATCATATGCTTCTTCTTTTTCTTTAAAAGGAATTTCACCGGAAATAAAAACTGTATTTTCATCATGTTTAAATTTTTCTAAATATTCGGGTTCCATAGAGCAAGTGTTTTCAAGTATTTTTTTTAATTGCTCATCTGTAAAAATATCAGATTGTCTGATATCTTCCACTTCACGAACTTTATCATAACCAAATGCAAATCCCGTCAAAGTCAATAATGTGACGAATACCAAAAAAACAATACTTATAAAGTTAAATATTTTCATAATTAAACCTCTTATTTTTAATAAAATTGACAAATAGTTTTAGAACCACTTCGTATTTATAACTTCTGCAATATAAAAATAGAGATGAGAATATAAAAAAAGATTCTAAAAGAAAAAAGATATAATAATACGATACAAATAAATTAAAAAGGAAAAGATAATTAAACAGAATATTATTGATTTAATATATTCCATTTTCAGCCAAGAAGTGCATAATTCCATTGCGTCAAAACAATGGAAAATTGGTAAAATTCAAAAAATGAAATAAAACATATTTCATTATTTTAATTTAATTTTTTAAAACAAAACCGTAAAATTTTTGATTTGGAACATTTAAATTGTCAAAAATAGTGCTGGTTGAACTGTTATTTGAAATTTTTAAAAAACGTCGGATTCTGCATCTTAGGAATTTTAATTAATATTATACATATAAATGAAAAATATAATAATACAATTTAGTTTTATCGAAAATATTTTAATAGCCGTATTTAAATTTGATATAGGCATATACTTAGCATCGTCTTAAAATTAAATTTCATTTCATTCATTTACTTCATTCATTTACTTCATTCATTTACTTCATTCATTTACTTCATTCATTTATTTCATTTCAAATTCATTTGACTTTGAGATAAAAGTGCCAAAATTTTAGGTGTTTTGGAAGGCGGCAACGGAAAAGGAACGGTTTATTTTGTTCCCTGTTTTGAAATTCAAGAAGCTCTCGGATTCAGACCGATAACGGTTGAGGAGAGGAACAATATTTAAGATTTAATTTTTAAAAAAAATCCGTTAAAAGCATTTGATTCGCGTCCGTTTTTTTCAAATTCGAAACGGCGACATTGATTTGCCGAACTTTTTTGTGAGAGGTGTTTGCAATCATGATTTCTTCGAATAATTCTTGAGCGTGCCGTTTTAAAAAAGAAATGTCGGCGGTATGAACGGGATGGCTTTTGGATTTGGTGAGTGTCGTTGAGTCGGCATAACGGATTCCGATTGTGATGGTTTTAAAGAAATTCTTTTTTTCCGTTAAAAGAGAATGCACTTCTTCGGAAACGGAATCAATGGCGAGTTGGATTGCGGTCGGATCGTTCGTATAAGGGGAAAATGAAAAATATCGACTGATGGATTTGACGTCGGCGGTTTCCACGATTTCGGTTTTATCGATGCCGTTGGCCATGTCATAAAAAATCAAGCCGGTTTTGCCGAGTTTTTCATAAATCAATCTTTTGTCGGCTTTGGCCAGGTCTTCCACGGTTTTGATGTGAAGCGAATGAAAGGTTTCTTCCGTTTTTTTGCCGACGCCCGGCAGTTTTGAAACTTTTAACGGAAATAAAAAATCAATCAGCTTTTCGGGCGTGACCACCGTCAAACCGTTGGGTTTTTGAAATCCCGACGAGATTTTCGCCGCGGATTTATTCGGCGCAATCCCGATGGAGCAGGTGATTCTTTCTTTTTTAAAAATATCGTTTTGAATGGTTTTCGCGATTTCAATCGCTTTTTCAAAGGTATTGATCTCGTCGTCCAAAACCGCGTACGCTTCGTCAATACTGACCTGTTGAACCGTTTTGGTATAAGTTTGAATGATTTTAATCACGTTGTCCGAAACCGATTTGTAAAGAGATTTGTTCATCGGCAAAAAGACGGCGTCCGGACAAAGTTTTTGCGCTTCTGCAATCGGCATGGCTGAGCGCAGTCCGAACTTTCGCGCCGGATAAGACGCCGCGCTGATGACGCCTCGGGGCGCTTCTTTTTCCAAGGAATACGTTTTGGAGCAAACGACGACCGGCTTGTCTTTGAGTTCCGGTTTATCACGTACTTCAACGGACGCGTAAAAGCTGTCCATATCGATGTGCATTACAATTTTTTCGGCGGGCATAATCTTTTATTCGTTTTTATTTTTTATTACATTATACTTTTATTTCTTAATTTTGATTTAATTTGATGGTTGCCAAACGCCTTTTTTATTTAAAACGGTTTGGATAAAAAAAACGAAACGGAATCGGATTTATCCGTCGGAAATAGGAGAAGAGTTTTAAATACAAAAAAACGGCGGCAAAATGTGAAAAATTAAGCCGCGCCAAACAGCGAAAACGCGGGTGGTTTTTATTTAGAAAGAAAAACGGCGATATTTTTTTAATTTGCGCCGACTGCCGAACACTTTGGCAACCGTATTTATTTTAATTTGCGCCGACAGCCGAACACTTTGGCAACTGTATTTATTTGATTTGCGCTGACTGCCGAACACTTTGGCAACCGTATTTATTTTAATTTGCGCCGACTGCCGAACACTTTGGCAACCGTATTTATTTTAATTTGCGCCGACTGCCGAACATTTTGGCAACCGTATTTATTTTAATTTGCGCCGACTGCCGAACATTTTGGCAACCGTATTTATTTTAATTTGCGCCGACTGCCGAACACTTTGGCAACCGTATTTATTTTAATTTGCGCTGACAGCCGAACACTTTGGCAACTGTATTTATTTTACGAAAACGCCGCTCCAAACAGCGAAACGGCCTTATAAATTTTAAAAAAATGAAACGAAAAAAATAGTCAGCGATTTTTTATTTGATATTTTTTGGTTGAATCCGCAAATTTCCGATTTTTCAAACGCTACCGCTCATTCAAAATCGTAAATGAGGGGGGGTGGTATTTGAGATTTAAAAAACATACAAATTATGATTTTAGATTGAAGAAAGAAAAGGATTGATTTCACCCCTTCATTTTTTTAAAAACCGAATTCGCCTTTTCTTTAACATCTCTAAAAATGTCATTTCCGTGCGCGTCAACGCCGACAATCAAAGGCCCGAATTCTTGGACCGTCAGCATCCAAACGGCTTCAGGCATTCCCAAATCTTCCCAAAAAACGGTATCGACGGTTTGAATCATTTCCGCAGCCATTGCCGCGCAGCCGCCCGTGTAAGACAAATAAACGCATTTTTGGTTCAAAATATCCGCGATATTTTCCATGCCGCCTTTTCCGATAAGCGCTGAAATGGTGTGATTTTTTAAAACCGTCGGCGTCATTTTTGTCATGCGATCGCTCGTCGTCGGACCGGCGGCAACGACGCGCCATTTATCGCCGCCTTTGCCGTTTTTACTTTCATTTTTTTTGTCCGTTTGATCATCGGCGTTTTCATCGCTTAATTTTTCCATAACGGGACCGCAATGATAAAGAACGGCATTTTCCAAATCAAACGGAAGCGGCTTTTTTTCTTCATCGAATTCAATCATGCGAAGATGCGCCTCATCGCGCGCCGTCAAAATCATTCCCGACAAATAAACAATGTCGCCGGCATTTAATTTCAAAACGTCTTCTTTTTCAAGAGGGGTTTTTAAATAATAGGTTTGAGCCGACCTTTTGTTTTGGTTTTGAGTTTGACTTGAGGTTGGAGTTTCATCTTGGGTTAGAGTTGGGGGCCGGTTTTGTTCTGTCATCATTCCTCACCGCCGACATCGTTTTTGTTGTAAATTGCCGTCGCGTGCCGATTGGCCCAGCACTGAATATTCACCGCCGCCGGAAGCGAGGCCGTATGGCAAGACGCTTTTTTAATGCGAACCGAAAGCGCCGTCGTGTCGCCGCCAAGACCCATGCAACCGATTCCAAGAGCGTTAATCGCGTCCAATATTTCTTTTTCAAACGGCTCGTGCGCTTCGGGCTCTCTTAAATTTTCCAAAAGCGCTTCTTTGGCCAATTTCGCGCATTGATTAAACGAACCGCCGATTCCGACTCCGACGACAAGCGGCGGGCACGGTTTTCCGCCGGCGTCCAACACGGTTTTGACAATGAATTCCTTGATTTTCGGGATTTCCGTCGGCGTAAACATTTTTAAGGCGCTCATGTTTTCCGAGCCGGCGCCTTTGGGGGCAACCGTTATTTTTAGCGCGCTTCCGTCCGTAAATTTGTAATTGATTTCCGGAAGCCCGTCTCCGACGTTATTTTTTGTATTGTGTCTTGTCAGCGGATCGACCACATTCGGTCGAAGCGGAATTAATTCCGTCGCTTTTTTGCAGCCGTCTCGAATCGCGCCTTCCAAATCAAAATCCAAACACAACCGGCGTCCGATTTCAACGAAAAAAATAAAAATACCGGTGTCCTGGCAAATCGGGACGCACTTTTTTTCGGCGATTTCAATATTTTTGAGGATGGATTCCAATTGCGCTTTTGCAACAGCGTTCGTTTCTCTTTCCATCGCTTTTTGAATCGCCAAAACCGTGTCTTGGGGCAATTTCGTCTCCGCCTCTTTCAAAATTTCAACAACGGCTTCCGACACACCTTCAAAAGATAAGGTTTTAATTTGACTCTTTTCAAAACTCACGAAACAATCCCCTCAACAAAATCAATGATGACCGTTAATTTAATGTTAATTTTACGGTTAATTTATTGTTAATTTTTCAGCTAATTTTACAGCTAATTTTACAGCTAATTTTACAGCTAATTTTACAGCTAATTTTACAGCTAATTTTACAGCTAATTTTACAGCTAATTTTACAGCTAA
>JAVESN010000083.1:0-7758 GCA_034006575.1 Methanimicrococcus sp. | reverse complement strand
ACGGTTAATTTATTGTTAATTTTTCAGCTAATTTTACAGCTAATTTTACAGCTAATTTTACAGCTAATTTTACAGCTAATTTTACAGCTAATTTTACAGCTAATTTTACAGCTAATTTTACAGCTAAGATTGCTGTTAATTTTACGATTAATTTTACACTTAAGATTGCCGTTAAGATTTATATTTTATAAACTTGAAAGATGTTCTGATTCCTTATATATTTGAACCGTTTATTCTCTAATAAATTGAGGGTTTAAAAATGTCTGATAAATTAAATATGTTTACGCCTGTCGATGACGATGCGTTTTCCTGTCCGTATGCCGAGGGCGAAGAAGTCAATGCTCAAAAATGGCATAAAATCGCGATGGATTTGGCGGCCGACGGCGCGTTAGAAGAAGCGCTTGAAGCGTTTGACAGCGGTTTGGAGCTTGAGCCGCAAAACACGATTCTTTTAAGAAGCAAAGCCGTCGTTTTAAGCAGGTTCGATAAGAAAGAAGAAGCGTTTCAGGTTTATTTGACGGCGCTTTCTTACTATCCGGACGATACCGTTTTTGCAAACGGCGCCGGGTTTGCCTTAATGGAGAGCGGGCGGGCCAAAGAATCTCTTTTTTATTTTGACCAAAGCATCGCCGCAAATCCGGAATTTCCGAATCCGTGGTTTGGAAAAGGCGTCGTCTACGGGGAGCTTGGAGATTTTGAAAAGGCGATTGAGTTTTATGATAAAGCCATCGCCCTTCGTCTTGATTACAAAGAAGCGCATTTCGGAAAAGCGATTGCTCTCGGGGCTCTTGAAAGGTATGAAGACGCCGTCTCCGAATTTGACGAATCTTTAAAATCCGATGAAACCAACCCCGACGTTTGGTATTATAAAGCGCTCGCGCTTGATTCCCTTCAGGATTTTGAAAACGCGCTTTCAGCTTACCAAAAAGCCATTGATCTTCGCCCCGACTTTGACGACGCGTTGAACAATCGCGGCATTCTTTTAAACGCGCTCGGCCGATTCAACGAAGCGATTCTTGATTTTATCAAAGCGTCTGAAATCGACGACAGCCAAGCCGACGTTTGGTTCAATCGCGGCTACACCCACGCGATGCTCGGACAAAACGACGACGCAATCGGCTCCTTCCGAGAAGCCATCGAAGTCGATCCGACATTTATTCCCGCGTACATCGAAGCCGCGTTCCTTTACGTTCAAACCGGATTCCCCGACGAAGCCGTCCGATTGTACGACGAAGCGATTCAACTGCATCCGACGGCGGAAGCTTATTTCGGAAAAGGAGTCGCGCTTCAAGTCATCGGCAATAGTGAAAAAGCGAATGAATCGTTTGAAAAAGCGTTTGAAATGGATCCGGCTTACAAAGATATTTTTGAAGCCGGAAAAACAGAATAAAAAATAAAAAAGATGAAAAAATAAACATAAAAAATAAACATAAAAAATAAAAAAAATAGAGAAAAATAAAAGGTGTTGAAAGGAACACTTTATTGAAAGGAACACTTAATGTGTTCACTCTCTTTTTTTAATTTAAAAATTTAAAACTTAAACTTTAAACGCTCATTTTGAAAAACACGGCTCTGAACCAATTCCCGACGGCCGTCCAAAATTCCGCGTAAACCGGATAATGATCGGACACATCATGCGTTTGCGTTTCATTGAGTCCGTATTCCGCGCTGTAATTAAAAACGCCGGAAGTGTTGGTAAAGTAAGGCGCCAGGGATTTTGTAATCACGATTCGGTCGTATGTGTTTTTGGATTTTGTCGTTGTGATTTCATCGTTGCCGATGAGCCAAATATAATCTTCCGATTTCATTTTTGAGGGGCCGCTTTCATTAAAATAACTGCCGTCCGCGTTAAAGTCTCCCATCACGACATAATTTTCCTGTCCTTTGTAAATGGTTTTCGCGTATGAAATGACAGTGTCAAGCTCGTCAATTTCATTTTTGGCGTCATCGGGTTTTGTGTGAATCAGAATAAAAAGGGCGTCAAAGTCGCCGGTGTGCGTTCGAAAGGTCACCATGTACGGTTCTCGCTCAAACGGGTCGGTTCCGTCCGGCTCGGGATAGACCAAAGGCTCGCTGGCAACGAAAACGGTGTCGGCGTTGTAAATATAAGCGTATTGCTCTTTGCTGGTCGACCTTCCGAGACGGTCGCTGACAACGTAATCGAAGTTATAGGCGTTTCCGTTCTCATCCGTTCCGTTATTGATTTGGTCGATCAGTTTCGGAAGAGAGGTGCCGCTTGCGTCTCGGATTTCCTGAATGCCGACAATATCGTAACGGCGAATGGTTTTTGTTAAAACGTCCATCACGTCTTCTTTTGCCGCTTTGGATTGTCCGAAAATTTGAATATTAAAAGCGGCGACAGAAATTTGTTCCGTATCCGCGGCCGGTTTTGTCGTCGTGTTGTTCGTTGACGTATTGTTTGTATTATTCGTCGGGTTCTCGGATGCGTTTGGCATCACATTTGTATTATTCGTCGGGTTCGTTGAGTTCGTTTCGTTGAAATCGACATCAATACAGCCTGAAAAAAGAGAGGCAAACAACAATACGGATAACAAAATCGCAAAAACAGTTCTTTTTTTGGATTTTAAATTTTTTGACTTCATAAAGGAGAAACGCTTTGAGAGCATTTATTCATTTTGCCCGATTTATTTTAGTTGTATATTATTTTTCAAATTAAAGATGAGATGCCGGTTCCGACGGAAACAAAACGAAAACGGTTGATTTGGAGAAGGTGGGAGTGCCAAACAGCAAAAACAGGATTTGATTTTTCGGGATTTGAATGAAAAACGGGGTAAGTTTTTTGATGATTTACTAAAATAGCCGAGCCGGCAAAAACAAGACGGCTGCGGCTGAAAAAAATATGAGCGCGAGCAGTAAAAAAAGTTCGGCAGAAAAAAAAGAGCGAGGCAACAAAAAAAGAAGAGCGAGGCAGCAAAAAAAGAGAGCGCAGAAACAAGAAAGAGGAGCAGAGCCGCAAAAAAAGAGGAGCGAGGCAATAGAAAAAGAAGAGCTAGGTAACAAAAAAAGAGGAGTGTGAACAGCAGAAAATATGAGCGTGAACAATGGAGAAAGATGAGTGTGAACAACAGAGAAAAAGATGAATATGACGACAGAAATAATAATTTTGAATTTATTGATATTTTTGGTGTCCATCCGCAAATTTCCAATTTTTTTTGCTCGCTTCGCTCACAAAAAAAATCGAAAATTAGCGGTCGTACTTGGGGTTTTTAAAGACATCGGAAAACGGAAAAAGTTGAAAAGTGAAACAAAATAAAAGATAAAACAAAAATAAAACAAAACAAAAATAAAAAACAAAACAAAAATAAAATAAACAAAATAAAACAAAAAAATAAAAATTTCAATGATTTTTTGTGTTTTATTTATCTTTAAATTCGATTTGAACAAATTTCATCATTTCCATAAAATCCATCAGTATTGACCTGATTTTGTAGGCGAAACCCCATTCTTTTTTTGACGGGACTCCTTTGAAATAATCCGTGCAGATGACGTTTTTGATATTTAAAGACCAATCTTTTATGTTATTGTTGTTGTTGACATAAAAATACATCATTGCGCCGTGATTTCCGGATTTTTGAACCATGCGGTTTGAAAAATCGATGGCTTTTTTGGATTCGGCGTCGAAATATAATACGCCGCCGGGAAATCGACGGGACATGGCCGATATGACTTTTTGAATGTCTTCTTCTTTGAAATAATAAAAAACGCCTGCGGACAGGAACAAAATCCCGTTTTTTTGGTTGAAAACAATATCCTCAAACCAAGATTGATCCAAAAATGATTTTGGGATGGAAAAATTTCTGTCGGAATCCGGAATCAATGTTTTTCGAAATTCGATGGCGTCCGGCAAATCCAAATTATACCAACGGATTTTGCCATTATCTATTCTTGAAAAGGTCGTGTCCAACCCGCAACCGATATTGACAATCGTTGCGTTCGGATTCTTTTTTATAAATTCTAAAATTTTATCGTCCATTTTTCGAGCGCGAATGATATAACATAAACCGCCGAAATCTTTAAAAGAATTTTCAACGTTCGTAAAATCAAAATCCAATCTTTGAACAATGTCAAGTGCGACCGGATCATCCAAAACGTCCGGATTTTGTTCGCTGTATTTGGCGCGTCCCCAAAGCGGGAGCAACATCGTTCCTTGAACGGATTGCATATCTAAAGTCATTTTATTTTTCATGAAAGAACTTCCTTTTGTGATTGTTAAAAATCACCCAAAAGAAGCAGATAGGGAAGAAGGCGTTTTTCGGTTTCGTTTTTCATTTCCGTTTTTATTTTAAATTTTATTTTGGATATTCGTTTTCGATCAATACTCTTTAAAGACGGATGGATTTTAATTGTTTGTATTATTTTATATAATATTATAATTTTATATTATTTTCCGGTTAATATTTTTGTTTCGTATTGTTCGTATTTTTCATATGTTTTTGCGAGTTTGATGCTGTTTTTCATTTTTGAATTTGTCAGTTGAATTAAATCGTTTAATTTTTGAATCAATTCCGAATTTTCATTCGGGTTTTTCGGAAGCGTGGCGCAGAATCGATAGAATTCATAATTCGGGGGGAAATCGTAGGTCAAACGCGCCGCAAAAACCAGGAGGAGAAGCGTATATTTAAAATCCAAATAAGTCATGTTTTCGATTTCTTGAATGGATTTTTCGTCGATTTCTTCAAGAATCAATTTTAAAATCATATCCAACGCTTCAATGTCGTCGTTGCCGATAAAAAGGCGATATTTAAGCGGCATAATCGATCCGATGGATAAATTCGGATTTAAAATCCATTGTCTGAGGCTGTCGACGATTATTTTTTGCAGTTTTTTGTAATCGGCAATCGTCACGCCGGTCAAAATCATATTTTCTATTTTAATCAGGCTTTGCGTTTTGGAGTTTGCCGCTTCTTCCAAATTTTTAATGCGGAGTTTCGTCTCGTCAATTCCGTTTGCCGTCCACGCTTTTGAAATCGGCAATTCCGATGCTTTGGCAATCAGTTTTTGCTCCGCCATCTTTTTATGAGCGGCCCGTCGAATTTTAAAAACTATTTCAGGACCGTTCTCATTCTCCAAAAATTTTTCCGAGTCCGTATTTTCAAAAAAGAAATCCGTCGCGGACCGAATATTTCCGCAATATTCCACAAAACAAAAAAAAGACGGAGAGTCCGAATGACACGTTTTTTCAAATTCAAACTGAAGTTTGAGAAGCTGATCGTAAATTGACATGATATCGAAATAGGTTTTGAGGATTTATAAATTCTTGGAAAGATGAAAAATTAAAGTGAAAAAAGAATTAAAACGAAAATCAAATTAAACCACTTAAAAAGTAAATATCAAAAATAGACCGTCTTAAATTGAAAAAAAAGGAAGAAGACAATAAGGATGTAAGTAGAAAAAATAAGGTTCCAAAAAACGAAATTAAAACGGATTTTTTGAGGAAGCATTTTAATGAAACAGAAACTTTAACATAAAGAATGAGAAATTAAAAACCATTAAAAATAAGAGAACAATAAATGAAATCAATAATCAATTAACATTTAATTAACAATCAATTAACAATCAATTAACAATCAATTAACAATCAATTAACAATCAATTCATAAATTGAAAAGAAAGGAAAATTCGGTGAAAACATGGCAAGTTTTTCAAAGTATTTGGGAAAAGACGAACGTGTCCTCAACGCGATTGACATGAAAGATGAAACGATGTGGGGGAGTAATAATATTGCCGCGGCGGAATATAAGAGTTGGACAACATTGGTCATTACCAATAAACGTCTATTTTCACTCAATAAAAGAAAATTGAATATGAGAGAATTCCGTTTGGAAGACATTGTGTCAACCGGATGGACATATCATCCGCAATTGGGCAAGTTTCTTTGGGGAATTTTGTATTTAATCGCCGCTGTTTTAATTTACCTAAACGCCGAAGCCGTCGGATACAATATCGTTTATTACGTCACCCGATTTTTGACAATTGAGTATTCGCCGGAAGCCGCCTCTTTTTTAACGCAAGGCGCGACATACGCGGCCGTCTTATTGGTTTTGATGGCCGCAATCAGCTTTTTTTCATACTACCTGCTTAAAAGAACGACACTGAGGATGTCAACACGTGACGGAAAAGAATACACGTTTCTTCTTCGCGGCAGACGCGTTCAAATCGACGACTTCCGAATGGCGGTCCAAGACGCCCGAGATTTGTACATTGAAGAAACGGAAAACCGCTATTTTGACAAAATGAGAACGGTTTTATTCGACCAGTCCCGATATGAATACGCATTAAACAACGCTCGTGTTTCCGGAACGCCCATAGAGGAGCCGAAAACGGAAAAATTAGAAAGAGAAGAATATTTGCTTTGGGAGCGAAAAAACGCGAAATTAAACAACGTGTCCGAGAGAAAACAAATCGGCGGCATGCCGGACAATCTTTTGCCGGAGACGAGCATGAGATTGAATCCGGACGGAACGCTTCAATTAGAAGCCGGCGGCGCGTATCAGTTAACGGATGACGGCCATTTCCTTTTGGATGAAAGCGGCAATTATTTGTTAAATTCCAAAGAAAAATACCTGTTAAACCCAGACGGAACGTATCAATTGAATCCGGACGGAACGAGACGTTTGAATCCGGACGTTTTAAACGAGCTGTCCGCCGAAAGCGTTCAAACGTTAAAATCTTCCGCGGAATTAAACAACGATTCTCTTTTTGTAAAAGCCGCGGATTTGTTTGATCAAATGGGTTTTGAAACGTCAAAATTAAACGACGGCATCGCCGATTTATTGCTTTACAAAGACAATATTCGCTACGTCGTCGTCATCGACGAAGAAGGATATGCGATAACAAACGACCAAATCCAAAAAGCGATTCGAGCCAAAAACCATTACAAAACGGATTTGGGATTATTCATCTCAGCCGGCGACTTAACGGATGAAATCCAGGAATACGCCAACAAAAACGGCGTCAAAATCGTATACATCAGAAAAGCGGAATGATTCCGTTTTTCTTTTCCTTTTTGATTTTCTAATTTTTTTCAAAACTCCCGTTTTTCGGATTTGTGCGTTTTTTTATGAGCCGTTTTTTCTTTTCTTTTTTCATTTTCTTTTTTCATTTTCATTTTCTTTTTTCATTTTCTTTTTCTTTTTTCATTTTATTTCAAAATCCGTCTTAAATTTGATTTGAAAATTCCAAAAACGCCCGCTCATTTTCGATTATTCCGTGAGCGAAACGAACAAAAATTTGAAAAATTGCGGATGGGCACCGATAATTTCAAAAAAATCTCAAACGTTTTTTGAATATCGATTTTTGAAAACGGGTCGAATGTCTTCGCTGTTTGGCGCGGCTTTTTTTTCTGTATTTGCGTTAACCGTTTGTACCGGCCGTTTATGTCGGCCGTTTACGGTTTACTTACAACTCATATTTTTGCCGGCGCCGTTGATAAAAAATTCAATCCGAAATGAAACCACGCTTTTTATTAGAACTTAAAAATGAAACATTCTTTTCGCTGTTTAGCGCGCGTATTCCTCAAAAAACTGACCGCTGCGCTTTCATTTAAAACCGGATTAAAGCGGTGAGCCGATAAAAACAATGAAAAATGAATGAAATAAAACAAAATAAAAAAAAGGAAAAAGAGAAAACTCTTTTTCAACAATTTATTTTAAAGTTAATACGGAACCGGAAGTCCCATTTCGACACGGTGTTCGATTTCTTTGGCATTCTTTGATTTTTTGTCGTTGGACAATTTTT
>JAVESN010000122.1:0-3306 GCA_034006575.1 Methanimicrococcus sp. | reverse complement strand
AAACGGCATGTGTTGTCTATTAACGCGGTTTATTCCGCTTAATTTGACTTTAATCGGAGTTTGATTCGATTTTTTAAAACATCTAAACAGCCGTATTTAAAAAATGGAGGATTCAGTATTATGAAAAAATATTTTTCAACCCTTTTGGTTTTGTTGTTCCTGCTTGCCATGATTGCACCGGCAGCGGCACACTCCGTCATCGTTTTGCCCGGCTCCAACCAAGCGGCTTCCGTCAACGCGAGCGCCGATGACTTTTATTTCGATGTCGGCGAAACCGCTCATTTGTTCCTTTACATCATTCACTCAGAAGAAGCGAATTTCGCGGAAATCGGGGAAGCTTTCAACATCACTCAAAAAGTCCTTTCCCCGGACGGAACACTTCAAAACGTGACGGTCACCCGTTCAAGCTCTAATGTTTCTTATGACATCGGTGACGGAAACTCCGTTACGGCCAATTGGTATTCTTCCAACATTAAACTGGACCAAGAAGGCGTTTACTACGTTCTCAGCTCTCAAAAAGGATACGATGAGAACGGAGAACAAACCCGCGAAAGAAATTCCGTCACGGTCCTTTATTCCGGAGACAGCTCAACCGGTTGGGACAATCTGAAAAAGACCGGCTTGGATTCCGGCGCAAAAGCCATTCTTCACCCGACGGCAGACGCTCGCGCCATTCAATCCGGCTCTTCCCTCTCCTTCTTCTTGACCGGAGATATCCGCTGGTTTGAAAACGAAGTGACCGACCCCGCAGACATCTTAGACCCGCTCCCCGTGATTGCGGGCGTTTACACAACCCCGAGCCAAATGGCAGCCGACGGCGCAGGCCTTTCAATTGAAAGCCAAGTCATTTCCAACGCCAACCCCACGGTTTCCTTCAAATTAACCCAATCCGGCGTTTGGACATTCATGGCCGTGAATGAGAAAGGAGAAATCGGCGACGACAACTACCAATCCGTTTACGTCATGCCCGTCAAAACCGCCGGCACCGGAAGCGATGCCGACGACGATGAAGACAGCAGCATCCCCGGCCTCGGCATCATCGGTTTAATCGCATGCGTCGGAATCGCAGGCGCTTTATTCATGAGACGCAAATAATATTAAAAAATTGAATTTTGAAATGATTTTTCATTTCAACTTTCTTTTTTTATTTTTCACTTTTCTTTTTTCATCGTTTACCGTTTCGGCTTCTTTCTGATGTTTTTGAAAAACCCAAAAACCGCCTCCGCTAATTTTGATTTTGAGCAAGCGAAGCGCGCGAAAAATCGAAATTTGCGGATGTCTCCAAAAAGAATCAATGAAAAATACATTTGATTTTTATTTCAAGATCTAAAAATGATCCGTTTTTTTGATGTTTAGACGCGACATGTTTTTCATTTACCGCTTTCCGGTTTTTTCTATTTAACATTCGATTTTCTTTTTCCGATGTTTTTGAAAAACCCAAAAACTGCCAATCAAAATCAACGATAAGATTCTCTGTCGCTTTTTGTGATGAGGTTTAAAACTTGGTCGGGCATTCTTTATCTGATGTTTTTGAAAAACCCAAAAACCGCCCCCGCTCATTTTGATTTTGAGCAAGCGAAGCGCGCGAAAAATCGAAATTTGCGGATGTCTCCCCCAAAAATCAATGAAAGATAAGATTGTTTTTCATGTTAGAATTAAAAATTGTCAAGCGTTTTACTTTTTGGACGCGACTTGTTTTTTATTTTACCGATATCCGGTTTTTTTCTATTTAATATTCGTTTTTCTTTTTCCGTTGTTTTTGAAATCTCAAAAACCGCCAATCAAACTCAACGATAAGTTTCTCTATCGCTTTTTATGATGAGGTTTAAAATTTGGTCGGACATTTTTTTTCAATTTTTTTGAAAATCTCAAAAACCGCCAATCAAACTCAACGACAAGATTCTCTGTCGCTTTCAGTCATCGTGTTTAAAACTTGGTCGGGCGTTCTTTTTTTGTTTTTTTTTTGAAAAACCCAAAAACCGCCCCGCTCATTTTGATTTTGAGCAAGCAAAGCGCGCGAAAAATCGAAATTTGCGGATGTCCCCCCCAAAAATCAATGAAAATATATTTTTTTTATTTTCTGAAAAAACAAAAATTAGAAGGGACTCAAATATAAATTGTAAATATTCATTTTTTAAAAAAACGGATGGGGATCTTAATTTATTTTTTGGGGTCGAATCCGTTCGCTTTGTCACCGCCCGCAGCGAACGGTCGTTTCTGAGATTTGATTAAATGTTTGAAAAGCGGTTGCCGGATTTTAAATATTAAATCAACGATAAGGCATCTCCGTCGCTTTCTGTTATCGTGTTTAAGTTTGGTCGGGCGTTCTTTTTCTGATGTTTTTGAAAAACCCACCACCCGCCCCCGCTAATTTTGATTTTGAGTAAGCGAAGCGCGCGAAAAATCGAAATTTGCGGATGGTCTCCCAATAATCAATGAAAGCCATTATTTTTTATTTTAAAGTTTAAACCCGTCGGCGTTTTTGCTGTTTGGGCAGTTCCGTTTTTTATTTATCGCTTTCCGGTTTGTTTTTTCCGGTTTGTTTTTTCCCGTTTGCCGGGCGCTTCTTTTTTCCGTCGTTTTTGAAAATAAAATACTTCTTCTCCAAAATCAACGATAAGATATTCCTATCGCTTTTTGTTATCGTGTTTAAGTTTGGTCGGGCGTTCTTGTTGTTTCGGCGGTGTTTGCTGTTTCGGTGGTGTTTGCTGTTTCGGCGGTGTTTGCTGTTTCGGCGGTGTTTGTTGTTTCGGCGGTGTTTGCTGTTTCGGCGGTGTTTGCTGTTTCGGCGGTGTTTGTTGTTTCGGCGGTGTTTGTTGTTTCGGCGGTGTTTGCTGTTTCGGCGGTGTTTGCTGTTTCGGCGGTGTTTGCTGTTTCGGCGGTGTTTGCTGTTTCGGCGATGTTTGCTGTTTCGGCGGTGTTTGCTGTTTAAGCGGTGTTTGTTGTTTCGGCGATGTTTGTTGTTTCGGCGATGTTTGTTGTTTCGGCGGTGTTTGTTGTTTAGGAAATCATTCCTTTGAAAAACGCGCGTTTTTCCGGAGATGCGATTTTTTAAAAATATCCTCTTTTTCTTTTAAACTTTATATACGAATAAGACCTATGTCTTTATTCCCTTTCCGATTTAATCCATCTCTTTTTATGATGTGTTTTATCGTGATTTTAAAAAATACTTATTCACTCGTACTGATATTATGATTATTACAAAAGCCAAACCGTTTGAAGAAATTCTGCCCTACGTTGCCGGCAAGAAAGGAATATTCGTCGTCGGTTGCAACGTTTGCGCAGCAAAAATGAAAACCGGCGGGG
>JAVESN010000121.1:0-3361 GCA_034006575.1 Methanimicrococcus sp. | reverse complement strand
AAGCCGGCGCGGATATTTTGGTTGTCGGAAGAGCCATTACCGGTTCAAAAGACCTTCAAACCGCAGCCGAGCAATTCATCGCAAGAATCGGCAACCCCGAAATCGATCAATTCAGAATTATGACCGACTTCTGATTTCTTTTTTTAAATTTAAAATATTTTAAAAACAACGAATCGGGCATCAAATCCGATTCTTTTTCTTCTGTTTTCTTTTTTTATTTTTCCGTTTTTGTTTTTTCTTTTTTGTGTCACGTATATAAACCATCAAATCCATTTGTGTTTAATTAAAAACAGGAAGGAAAAAAATGTCTGTGTTTATATTGCTCAATTGTAAAACGTATGATGAAGGAATCGGAACAAAAGCGGTCGATTTGGCGAAGGCTTGTTTGGAAGTGTCGGAATCGTCCGGAATTCAAATCGCAATCGCGCCTCAAACGGCGGATTTATACCGCGTGTCTTCCGCGGTTGAAATTCCGGTGTTTGCCCAACATGTAGACACGGTCGGCGCGGGCAGCTTTACCGGTCACGCCTACGTCAAAACGATTGCTTTTGCCGGCGCTTGCGGCAGTTTAATCAATCATTCCGAGAAAAGAATAAATTTAGCAGATATTGAAAAAGCGGTGTCGCTTTTAAAAGAAAATAAAATGACGTCCGTCGTTTGCACCAATAACGTGGCGACAACCGCCGCTGCAGCCGTCTTTATGCCCGATTTCGTTGCCATTGAGCCGCCGGAATTGATCGGATCCGGAATTCCGGTTTCAAAGGCGGACCCGGAAATTGTGACGGGCTCGGTTGAAGCGGCTCAAAAAATCAATCCGAATGTAAAAGTTTTATGCGGCGCCGGAATTTCAAAAGGAGAAGATTTAAAAGCGGCGATGGATTTGGGCGCAAAAGGTGTTTTGTTGGCGTCCGGAATCGTAAAAGCCAAAGACCCCAAAGCCGCGCTTTATGACTTGGTGTCGCTCGTTTAATTCAGACATTATCAATTTAAGGAGAGAGAAAATGAAAATTTTTATTATCGGCGGATTTTTAGGGAGCGGAAAAACGACAACCATTTTAAAGCTTGTCAGAAAACTGGCGGCCGAAAATAAAAAAGTCGCTTTGGTCGTCAATGAAATCGGAGAAGTCGGAATCGACGGAGAAACGCTTGAGATATCGGGAATTCCGACCAAAGAGATTACAAGCGGCTGTATTTGCTGCTCATTAAAACTCGGGCTTCGGCTTACGATTTCAGAGCTGGCGGATATTTACAATCCGGACATCATTATTGTCGAGCCGAGCGGATTGTCGTTTCCGAGCCAAATCCGGGACGAACTTTTGTGCTTGAACATAATGATGACTTTTGCGCCGATTGTCACATTGATTGATGTGGACCGCTTTTCGGCGGAAGTGGCGCAAATTCCGAGATTTGTGGAACAACAGCTTAAAGAAGCGGAAGTCATCGGCATCAATAAAACGGATTTGGCAAACTCCGATAAGGTTGAAAAGATGGTTTCGTTTTTAAAAGAAATGAATCCGGAAGCGATGATTTTAAAAATGTCGGTTTTAAAAAGCGATGCGTCCGTCAATCAAATTTACGATATTTTGATGAAAGACGGAAAAACGATTGAAGAGCTTATTGACGATTCTTTTGAGAATAAAAAAGAAGTGTTGAATTCCGTTGAGATTTCAAATGTCAGCGCTTATTCCGGAAGTTATTCGGTGTCGGGAAATTTGAATGCGGAAAGTGCCGGCGAGCTTTTGGAAAATATGATTGTGTCCATCGGGATGGATATTGAAAAGGTGAACACTTATTTTGTCGGGCACATCAAAATGGCCGTAAAGGTCGGCGAAACCCTCATAAAAGTCAGCCAAACCGCCGCCAACGACACGCGAAAAATCAACGCCGAATACTTCACCCAGGAAAGAATTGAAAACGACGGAAAATATGAACTGCGTTTTTTGGCCGCGGTGACGAATGTTCCCAAAAAAGAACTCCAAGGAATCGTCGATCGCTCCATTGAAGTGTTTTTATCCGCGAAGGGTTTGAATTTTGAAAAGCAAAAGCAAGAAAGCGAAAAGATCGCACCGATTACGCTTTGATTGCAAAAAAATACCAAAGGGGAGACATTAATACAATATCCGAACAAAAAGATAATTCCGATATAATATATATTGAAAAGGTCAATATTCTTTTATCAGGTCTTAAGATTGACCGTAAAAATTGGTGATATAAAATCAATCGGAGTTCTGTCAAACAAGAGTCAAAAAAGGAACGGGATTGATAAAAGAAAAAAGAGGAAAAATCATGCAAAATCGAATGAAAAACCATCCATTGGCAGAAGAAGAAATCGATTCCCTTTTAGAAACGGAACTTATCGGACATTTGGCAACCGTTCAGGGGAATCAGCCTTACGTTGTGCCGGTTCACTTTTTTTATCAAGATCAAAAAATTTACATCCATGGTTTGCACAAGGGGCAAAAATTAAAAAATATTTCCGAGAATCAAAATGTTTGTTTTGAAGTCAGCCGTTTTGAGAAATTGATTATGCCGACCGACAATTCCCCTTGCGATGTGAACACGCAATACCGAAGCGTCATCATAAAAGGAACCGCCAAAATCGTCGAAGAAGATAAAGCGAAAACGGGCGTATTGAATCAAATCGTTGAAAAATACACGCCGATTTTATCCGGTATTGAATTCGGAGATTCCATAAAAGAAACGGCGGTTATTGAGATTACGATTAAGGAAATGACGGGGAAATATTACCCCTGACAGATGCAAACTCAAATATTCAAACAAAATATTGTTTTCTGAATAATATAAGATAATTTCATTCAAAAAACAAAAATAAGAAAAGGCAAAATGCCTTTTCTCTCTTTTTTAAAAACGAAAATTAAATAAATTTAAAAATAAAAAATTGAAACAAATTACTGGAAGTATTTGTCTCTGGCGTCAACCATCGCTTGAATGTTTGCCGTCGGGGTCATCGGTGCGATACCGCAGCCCGGCGCGAGAATTCCGACTTTTGCGTCAAGAGCGTGTTTTACGGCTTCTTCGACTTTGGCGGCATCTCCGCTTAAAAGAACGAAGGGGCTGGAAACGTTTCCGATCATGACAGCGCGGCCTTTTGTCTTTTCAACGGCGCCTGCTAAATCTTCAACTTTTTCTTCGACACTGAGGCCTTTGCAGTGGCAATCGGCCATGTAATCCAAAATCGCGGTGACATTGCCGCAGACGTGAAGAACGACGGGGGCGTTGACTTTGTCGGCGAATTCCGTGATGGTTCCCATGAGTTTGTCATGGAAGTCTTGCGGGCTCATTAAGTCCGGAGAAGAAACGGGGTCGGCGATACAAATGACATCCGCGCCGGCTTCAACCA
>JAVESN010000120.1:0-3381 GCA_034006575.1 Methanimicrococcus sp. | reverse complement strand
AGGGCCTGCTGTCAAGGAGGCTGCGAAGCAGCACCAGCCGCAGGCTGGCTTGTCCTTGACAGCAAAAGGCCCTGAAAGCGGTAAAAGGCATACACGAGGAAGGGATTATTTTCGGAGAGCGGAAGGAGGACGTTGTTTTGGGAGGGGTGCCGGGGCAAGGAGCGAAGCGACGAAGGGGCGGCATCGAATGGGTTGGCTTTATCCGGGAAAAAATTATTTTTGGGTCATTTTGGGGATTATTTTTTTTTGGGCGTAAGCCCCTTTTTTACATCAAAAGAGTCTTTTGTACCTTTTTGTCGGCGATTATCGGTTTATAAAATCAGTACATTATAAGCCTAAATCACCCAAACTGACCGCTGAACTCACCCAAACTGACCGCCAAAAACAAGATCTATTCACTCAAACTGACCGCTAAGCTTTATAAATTTTGAAATTTTATTCAACCAAGCTTTAAAATCATGTTTTTTTAAGCTTAAAAACACTATTAAATATGAAAATATTTTTATTTTTTTTATTTATTTAATCCTCGTTTTATTCAAAAAAAACAGAAAAACTAATCACAGTTCAATACAAATTGAAAAATTTTATATCACCCATGCTTGACATCATGTGATTAAAAACATAATTAAACCCTATAAAAGCTGTTTTTTTTATTTTTAATGGAAAGAAATCTCTATGCAACTTATCTCCATTCCAGGCACACTCGTAAAACAATCAAACGAAGTTGTAAGGTCCGCTAAAATTGATATGGGATCTCCTACCGCTGCAAACGTACTATTCGGTCTTATCGCCTGTATCAACACGGATGATCCTGATTTCCAACCTCTTTACAAGGTTAAATACGCAGATTTTTTTCCGGGTCATACAGATAAGGTCACCTACAGTCGGGCTGTGGAAGTCTGCCAAAGTCTCACAAGTACAAGGGTTGATATAGAAACTTACGATGAAACGAAGAAAAATAATAAATCAGGGGGAAGAAAATACAGGGGTCTCCCGTTCTTTACTGAAATTATTTACGATGATGGATATGTGTACGCTTCATTTAATCCAAAACTGAGACCTCATCTTCTGAATCTCAGGAAAAATTTTACCATGGTTGAATTTCAAGCCATGGCTAAAATGGAGTCCCTTTATTCCAAAGGAATGCTTCAAGTCATCCAGTCATGGGCTGGACTCTCTGAATACACAATACCCCTAGTGGATTTGCAGGACTGGTTGGATGTACCAGATGGATACAGGAGAGATTTTACACGATTCCGTACCCGTGTTCTTGAACAAGCAAAAAAGGAGTTGAAGAGACATGCGGGGATTATTTTTGATTTTCAACCAAAAAAGACAGGTAAGAAAGTTACACATATCCGGTTTATTTTAACCCGTAAAAAAGCCGTGGAAACTTCGTCGGAAGCCCAGAAGGCAAAGGAAGCCAGAAGAAAAGCTATCAATAATGCCAGATTTCAAAAGGCTTTGGCATGTTCAACAAAAAAAGACGGGGATTGTACGGAAAAAGATAACAAGCCTGTTATTTGTAAAATTTGTGCCGATTTTAATTTTTGTGAAAGTATTAAGAAAACCTTAAAAAATGATAGCTAAAAAAATTAAAAAAAAACAAAAAAAGATTTTTTCTGAAAAAAAGAAAAAATCCCTAATCACTGAAAAAAATATTTTAAAAACCTTGAATTCATATACCGCTCACGGGGACGAATTGGCTGTCCTTTTGGATAAAGAAATGGGCAAATTTTTATATATCTATGATGTGGCGCAACACCTGCGTACTTCGGAAGAAATGGCAGAATACCTTCAGGCCAGTATCGAAGAAGGAGACGCCGTATTTATCGAAAAAGCTTTAGAGGATATCGCTCGTGCTAAAGGCTTAAAACAAACCGAAAAAGAGCTAGGAAAACATATTTTAAGTTTTGTTAAAATATTAAAAACATTTAACTTAAAGGTTGATATAAAACCTATTTAATTATGATTCTTGATGCCAGCAGTTATATGTCAATGTCCCCCGTACACATTCTTGCGATGCCCGATGCGTAACACCATGACGGTTATTTTTTCTTCCCGTAGTTCTGCAATGATACGGTAGTTTCCCATTCTGAATTTCCACAATCCAAAAAGATTACTTTGAAGTGGAACACCAAAGGCTTTTGGATCTTGTGCCACTTTATCGCGAAGAAAAGCGATGATTCGCCTTTGAATCTGTGGGTCAGCCTTGGAAAGCTCTTTAACAGCCACTTTGTCAAATTCAATCCGCCAAACCAAAGGCCTTCTCCACTTCTTCCAGGGTCATGGTGGAACTGCGGCCAGCCCTCAAGTCCTCAAGGCGTTTTTCCGCAAGATAGATGTCTTCCATGTCGGCTATATATTCAGAAAGAGCCTCCCGAACATAAAACGATTTGTTACGTCCTGTTTCTTTTGAAAGAATATCCAGCCTAGCATTTAACTCCGCTGGAATCCTTACCCCAAGCATCACCGCATCGTTAATTTCTCTCGCCCTTGGCATAAAAAACCTCCTTTTGAAAGGTTGTTTTATTTGTAAAACAAAACAACGCAAAAAACAACCTTTTTTGATGTTTAGGACGCATCTTTTATAGTACGGGCAATGGTCAAAGATGAAACGCCAAGCGCCTCTTGAATTTCTGAATAACTCAGGCCGCTTTCTCGTAATTTAAGAATCCTCTGACGCTTCCCACCGTCCTTTTTTCTCCCCCTGTACTTCCCGGCTGCCTTGGCTTTTTCGATGCCTTGAGCTTGCCGCCTCCTTCGATCCTCATAGTCTTTCCTGGCAACCGCAGCCAGAACGTCAAGCATCATGGCCATGACTGCATCAATTACCCTGTCTTGGAAATCATGTCCCTTTTCTCCGTTCGCTATAAGGCTGTGGGTAAAGGGAAGATCCAGGGAGACAATAAGAATACCTTTGCTCTGAATTTCAGCCCGAAGCTTCTGCCAGTCATCGGTATTCAGGCGGGTGAGGCGATCCACAGCTTCTATTAAAAGCACGTCACCAGGCTGCATGACATTCAAAGCCCTGAACAGCTCTGGTCTGTTCAACGTTGAACCTGACGCATTTTCGATAAATAGCGCAGACACGGCCACACCGTTTTCAGCGGCAAAGGCATCCAGCATACTCCTTGCCCTTTCTGCATCCTGATCCGCTGTGCTGGCCCTCAAATATGCAAAAACCCTTTTCATGGCCATGGCATCCTTATGCGTTTGCATGAACCGTGAAAGAAAAACTTGTCCCCAGGCAATCATGCAGGAACCGGTGTATGTCATCAAGGCTCTGAAAGCTGTGGATAAGCTCCGTTTCTTCATTCCTTACGGCGTAAAGATCCCACCGACTTTCAAAGTCCTGTACAAATAGGCTGTCTGCACTTT
>JAVESN010000016.1:0-22785 GCA_034006575.1 Methanimicrococcus sp. | reverse complement strand
TATATTAAAAAATGAACCGATCATAATGCAACCGTTTATTAAATTCCGGGTTGAATTATTTTTGAAAAGATTTTGATAAAAGCAGGCTTAATGGAAACATTTGATTTCAGACACACGTTCGCGAGAGTGAACGGCTGTTATTAAAAAATGCAGATGCAAGCGGCAAACTAAAAATGCAGATGCAAGCGGCAAACTAAAACGAAGGTCGCAAATGAAGTACAAAACAAAACGCGACAGATACGGTAAAATCACGCCGCGCCAAACAGCGAAATCGTTCGGCAATTTTTCAAAAGCTAAAAACGAAAAAAACAGTTATTTTTTTGATATGTATGGTGTGACTCCGCACATTTCCGATTATTTTTTGCTCGCAGCGCTTACAAAAAAATCGAAAATGTTCGGTCGTATTTGGGATTTTCAAAAAAACCTTAAATACAGCCTGAAATAGTTTTTCTGCGGATGCCCTGTCCTATTTTCAAAAAGGAAACGATGAAAATCAAAAAAAAAGAAATTAAAAAGAAGATAAATAGAAAAGTTCTCCGTTTTTCGTTTTTTTTGAAATCGTCGGAGTTTGGTTTATTATCAAAGGACAGGGCAATCAAATGATTCATTTCGCGATTGAAGACAGGAATGTTGTTTTTGAATTTTTGTTTTTAAAAATAAAAGATTTTATAAAAAGCACATAAATTGCTTTTTCAAGAAAGAATGACAATCTGTGTTTAAATATTTTGGCTTAATTTAAGAATTCGGGCTTTCTTTCTTTATCACCGATCCATGCTAAAACCGGCAGCGGATTTTCCTGATTTAATTTCCAAATATCCGTATTCCAACCACTCCATATTGAATCCGGAAATGTGCCTTCAATATCTCCCGTTTTGACAACTTTTCCATTAATGCCTCTAAATAAAAAACGATTCGTGGAAGTTTCTTTTCGAGAATAGCAATTTAAAATTTCAACGGCATAATCATCCGGACCTGCATAATAATTCGCGCTTGTAATTCTGCCGATTCCGGGGCCTGCTCCGAATATATAATGAATGTACGGCGGATAAGGCGATGTTTCCTTACTGAAAAACGGGCGATTATTAATATAATCATTAACAGCAATGCAATTTTCTAAACAACCTTGATTTACACCGACAAATCCTCCCGTTTCGATTTTAGAATCAACAGAATTTGCCGTATAACAATATTCAATGTCCCCTTTATGGTTTCCTCCGGCAAATCCGCCTGTCAGTTTGTTTCCTTTAACCGGACCTTCCGAATAACAGTTCTGTATCACGCCGATGTAATTTCGGCCGGTAAATCCTCCTGCACTGTCATTTCCGGTCACTTCGGCGGATGCAAAACAATTTTCGATCTGTCCTTGATTGTTAATCCCGACAAATCCGCCCGAATCATTTCCCGTGACTTTGCCTTGCACGGAACAATTCTTTATTGTCCCTCCATAATTCGTCCCGACCAAACCGCCCGAACTGCCCGCAGAATAAATAATCACATCGACTGCATGACAGTTTTGTACCTCTCCTGAATTATAACCTGCTAAAGACCCTGCATATCTGCCGTTTTCAACGACCATATTAATAATCGTTAGATCATAGATCTGAGAGCCTTTTCCTGTCTTTGCAAATAACCCTGCATATTGTTCATCTGCCTCCAGTCGAATTGTTAAATTTGAGATACATTTGTTATTTCCATTCAAAGTTCCTTTAAAAACATCATCCATATTTCCGACAGGTTTCCAAAGTTCGTTTTTATTATAAAAGTCTAAATCGTTCATCAAAATATAATGCGCAGAAAAATCATTTTGGAGTTTGCTAAACTCTTCCGGTGATGAAATTCGGTACGGATTATCAATTGTTCCGTTACCATATTCTGAAAAATTTGATGCAAGACTGTGAGATGACAAACATAATAAAATCAGAAGAATTAAGATTCCCTGCCAAAATATTTTCAACGGATTCATTTTTTTCTCTCGTGATACGATCATTCCGGAACATCAGTATAAAATAAAAAGATTGTAAAAGGAGGAATTCAAATTTGGAATTCATTTTTTTAATATTTTAATCATTTAAAAATGTTTGCAATTGTTATTCAATTGTTTTATACTTGGAATTATTGACTGAATATAACATATTTCCAAATACAATCCGTGACGCCGGAGGGTGTAAATGAAAACCCGACTGCCCCTGCCGGTAGCGACACGCTGATTCCCGTCGGCAATTTGGCATGTGCATAGTCCAGCTGGACCGCTAATTCATTTGTTTTTGTGCCGTTATACCGGAGTGTCAAATTGCCTTCTGCATTGTCACCGGTATGCGCACCGTTTCCTAAACTCATTGGAATATTGTACATGATTCCGTTGCCGTGCAAACTGGCAGTAATGTTGCTGGTATACGGCACGAAGATATAATTCATTTGAATCGGAACGATTCCGTTGGGATGCACAGACGTATCAATGATAAAGTTCGCGTTGCTCCAGCTGAGGCCGAATTTATCGGTGAATTGCATCATCGGTATGCGTGTCCAATCAAATTTGTAGTTGAGCGTAATTTTATTAACGCCGTTTGTATAGGACAAAGGATTTTTGGCAGACAAATTAAGAGTTAAATTTGCAGCTAATTGACTCGACCAAGCATTTCTCAAAGCAGGACTCAGATTTTTAAACTCATGAATAATTTCGATTTCCTCATTAGTATAGCCTGCATTGAGAAGTTCAGCGTCTGTATAGCGAACATTTAATTCTTCAATATGTTCTTCAAATGCGGTTTTATACTTTTTAATGGAATCGATTTCATTTGCAGTATATCCTTTCTCCATCAAATTCTTCGGACTTTCTTGAGCAAGTGCCTTCATCATTTCATATTCATTGTATGTTGCTGTATATTCTGTCATTTGATCTGTAAAAATAACAGTTTCACTCATTCCGCCTTCTCCGCCAACCGCAGCGGATGCGGGAGCAATGAATGCCATCAGAACAAAAGAAATTACAGCTAAAATTATTGTTTTTTTTAACATTTTTTTTCCTCATAATATTTCGATTTTTATAACGCACTAAAACATTTGTTTAATTTCGTTTTGTCGCATTCGCCGGCAACAATAATTTGAAGGAAACCCTCTTTTTTCAGAACAAAGATTTCAGCTTTTTTTGTTTTAATGCAAATTCAAAAAAACAGTTGCTGTAATTATATCTTTTTAAATTTTTTTAAAAGAAATAATTGTGATTTTTATTTATTAGAAAAGATAATCATTGTTTTTATTTGCGGAATTCAATGGAGAAGTGCATAATTTCCGAAAAGCAATGAGTTGCCTTCCATTTTAAAAATGAAAGCCCGAATTTTTCAGCGGATGCCCTGTCCTATTTTCAAAAAGGAAACGATGAAAAATCAAAAAAAAGAAATTAAAAAGAAGATAAAAAGAAGATAAAAAGAAGATAAAAAGAAGATAAAAAGAAGATAAATAGATAAGTTCTCCGTTTTTTGCTTTTTTGGAATCGTCGGAGTTTGGTTTATTATCAAATGACAGGGCGATAAAATTATACACTTCGAATTTGAAGATAGGAATAAAAAAATAAAATAAAAAAATACAAGGTCTTATGTCGGATAAAGCCGATAACAAATTCTTATGACAACAACAGAAACAAATACTCGAATTTCCGAATTAATCAATGACATTCAAATGATTATTCAGGAACGAAAAGATTTAGAAACCGCCGAAAATGCTCTTCGGGAAGAGCTCTTATTCCTGTTTAGAGAAAACGATATTGAAAAAATAACCGACCACGGCGCAACCGTTCGTTACGTTCCGGAAAAAACAAGCCGAAGATTCGAATCCAAAAAATTCAAAGAAGAGCACCCGGATTTGTTTGAAGAATATTCTTCGGAAACAATTACGGCGGCCCATCTAAACATAAAAGTGGAATGATTTGTCAATCCGCTTGACTCATTTTTCTGATTCTCTTTTATTTTCGTACATTTTATTTTTTTTATTAACCGCCGGCCAATTGCAAAATTGATAAATTCGATAAAAAACGGCGCGGCATTTCAACAAAAACAACGCGCTCAAACAGCGAAGTCGTCCGGCATTTTTTTAAAAGCTAAAAACGAAAAAAACAAACCGTTCTTTTTTTGATATTTTTTGGTCGAATCCGCACATTTCCGATTTTAATTGTTTGCTCTCGCTCACAAAAAAAATCGAAAATGAGCGGTCGTATTTGGGATTTTCAATATCGTTCTTCAAATACAGCCTGAAACAGTTTTTCCGCGGATGCCCCGTCCGATTTCCAAAAGGGATACGACGAAAAACCGGAAAAATTGAAGAAATAATTTTTCAAAAAAGTTCTTTAAATACAGCCCGAAACAGTTTTTCCGCGGATGCCCTGCCCGATTTCCAAAAGGGATACGACGAAAATCAAAAATAAAATGAAATAAAAAAAATAAAATGAAAATAAAATGAAATAAAATGAAAATAAAATGAAATAAAATCAAAAAAAATAAAATAAAAATAAAAAAAGACTTCAAACAAATTGCTTGAAGTCCTTTCACTTGTTTCGATTTTTGGGGTTTTACACATTACGTTTTTGATTTCGTTTTAAGTTTGTTAAGGTTAGAATTTATTGGTGTGGTTTGTCGGTTTTTTCTCAAACGTTTTATTGATTGAATTAATTGTTAACGGTCATTTTGCCGTCTTCCATCGTAAAGGAAGCGGTGTGTCCGTTGACGTTAAACGTATATGTTCCGTTTTCCAATTTATCGGTTTGACCGAGCGTGAACTTTTCTTCGCCCCATTTCATTTCAAGAGTGGACGGGCCGTCTTTGATTTTTAACGGGATGTAGACGCCGAATTCATTTTTGTCGTCAAAGCCTTTGGAAACCGTGATGTTTTCACTGTCAATGCTGTACGCGCCGCCGCCGACGGGAATGATAACCGACGCGACGATGTCTTTTCCGTCTTGAAGGAATTCGATTTTTTCAACGCCGGCCGGAATGAATGTGTATAATTGGCCGTTGACGATTTCAAATTTATATTGTTTCATTTCATCGATTTTTCCGTTGTTTGTCAGGGTGTATGTTTTTCCGTCTTTTAAGTCGCTGACTTTTCCAACCACGAATTCAACGTCTTCGTAACCGATGTCTTTTGTGTTCATGCTGCCGGAATTAACGGCCGGAATGACGACGTCCACATATGAGCCGTTTATTTTTACGGTTATGTTGTCTTTGTCAATCGATTGGCTGTGTGTTCCCATAATCATAACGGTCGCGCTTGCGATTACGTCATTTCCGTTTGTGTAAAAAATCAAGGATTGAATCGGAGCAGATGTCGCGTTTGTCACGGTGTCGTTGTTCGTTTTATCTTCGGAATCCAAACATCCGCTTGCAACGACGGCTAAAACAACCACCGCCAAAACCGCGAATGTCATTAAATATTTTTTCATATTTTTCCTCTCTGAGTTTTTTTAATTTTTTAATTTTTTAATTTTTTAGAAATCTTTGAAGTTTTTCTCAAATTTCTTGTAAGTCCTTAGATAATACTTTTCATTTATAACCATTCTCTAAGTTACGGTTTTATTCGAAGTTATCTTCTTTTAAAAAAAGAATCGGAGCGGATTGAAACATTCTAATGATTTATATATATTTCTAATAAACCTCAAAAAATACCATTTTTCTTTTCTTTATTGTTCAGTCATATTTTTAAACTTCAAAGTCCGTTTGAAGAAGTATGCCAAAAATGAATGTGAAAGGAAAAAAAATTTATGTCAAACCGATTTACTGGATTATTTTTTGGACCAGCAAATTGATTATTCTCATACTGGCAACCATTTTCATCCTCAAAGAGTTTACCGACGTGTTGGACGGTTTTTGGATTTTTTGAAATGTTTGAAATCTCGGAGTTTTCAAGTATTCTTAATATTTTTTCATTTTTTCAATATTATTCCTGTCGCGCCTTATTTTTCATCAAACAATTCATGTCATTCGCCTTTATTTTCATTTTTTTAAAAAATGATCGAATATTTTCGCTGTTTAGCGGGCGCGTTTTTGCGGAGCGCACGCCTTTGTTTACGAACAAATGAAAAAAGAAATCGATTTATTTTTGAAGAATTAACATTGAAAAATCAAAACGAAATAAAAATGAATGAATCGCTTTTCAATTCATTCATTCTTATAATCCGTACCGCTTTATTCTTTGAATTTAAACCAGCGAGAAGCCGCCGTCCACGAGAATATATTGACCGGTGACATAACTGGACGCGTCAGACGCTAAATACAAAAGAGTTCCGTTCAACTCCCCTTTCTTTCCCGGACGGGAAGCGGGCGTCAACGCATTGTACATATTCATAAAACCTTCATGCGCAAAAAGCGTTTTTTCCGTCATTTCGCTTTCAAAAAGTCCCGGACCGACACTGTTAACGGTGATGTTGTCCTGCGCGTAGCTGGTCGCCATTCCAAGCGTCAATCCGCGAACCGCGGCTTTGGACGTGTTGTAGACGTGGCGCGTTAAATCATCCGCTTTGTCGGCGACAAAAGCGTTGACGGAAGAAATGTTAATGATTTTGCCGTATTTTTGCTTGCGCATAAGGGGAATCGTGTATTTGGACATCAAAAACGCGCTTTTGACATTCGCATCCATGCTTTTGTCCCACTCCTCCGCGGTCAGCGTTTCAACGGATCCTCTTTGGGCGATGCCGGCGTTGTTGAGCAAAATATGAACGGTCCCGAATTCCTTGACGACTTCATCCACCGCTTTTTTAACCTGATCCTCTTTCGTGACATCGCATTCAACGGCAATCGCCTTGCCGCCGGCATCGATTATCTCTCGGACCCCTTTTTCCAATTTATCCTTCCGGCGCGCAAGAAGAGCGACGGACGCGCCGTTTTCGGCAAACGCTTTGGCGGCGGAAAGTCCGAGACCGCCGGATGCGCCCGTAACGATTGCCACCTTTCCGTCTAAATTAAACAAAGCCATTTTTAATCCTCCTGTTCTTTCTGAAATGAAATATGAATCTGTCTTATTTTTCAAATTATTTTTTATAAAAACACCCTTAGGCGCTTTAATAAAAAGGAACATACCGAATTATAAATAACTTTTCTTGCAAAATCCGAATGTTTTTTTAAAAAATATCAAAAACAATACTCATATCATTCTATCATAAAAAACGAATCGTGTTTTCGCTGTTTGGGCACGGCGCATTTCATCGAAAAATAGGATGGCCAAATATAAAAATAAAAAAGGAAATAAAAAAGGAAATAAAAAAACAGAAATAAAAATAAAAACAAAAAACAGAAAAAAAAATCTGTTTTCGTTTTTTTCAAAAGATTCAATCTTTCAGAAATTAAATTTCCAAATTCTCCTCTTTGATATTGCTTTCGTTATCATTTCCGTTTGAAATTTCGCCGTCTTCTTCTTCCTCAACATCCTCCGGCTGTTTCACGGCGGCGACGCTGACCACTTTATCATTGTCGGTCAACTTCATGATGCGAACGCCTTTGGTGTTGCGGCCCTGCTCTCGGAGCCCTTCGCCGACACGGATTCGAATGACGATTCCTTCGGCGCTGGTGATGATTAATTCGTCGTCCATGCCGACGGATTTGACGGCGACCACTTCTCCGTTTCTCTCATCGGTTACGATGGACATGACGCCTTGAATGCCGCGGTGTTTTTTGATGTATTCGTCAAACGGCGTTAATTTTCCGTATCCGTTTTCCGTAATCGTTAACAGGGATTCTTCGGGGTTGACGATGTCCATGCTGACGACGGCGTCATTCGGCTTGACAAGGCGCATTCCGATAACGCCGCGCGCGGTTCGCCCCATGTCTCGGACTTCTTTCTCATCGAAACGAACGGCTTTGCCGCCTTTTGAAACCATGACCACTTCGCGCTCGCCGTCGGTTTGAATCACATTGACAAGCTCGTCGCCGGGCGCAAGCGTCGTTGCGATAATTCCCGTTTTTCTCGGATTTTTAAATTCGGTCAACGGCGTTTTTTTCACGGTTCCCTGTTTTGTCACCATCATCAAGAATCGGCCGGATTTAAACTCGGAAACCGGAATTGACGCGGTGACCGTTTCATTTTCTTTTAAATCCAAGAAATTGACGATTGATTTTCCCTTTGACGTCCGGCTGCCTTCCGGAATTTCGTATCCCTTCTTCCAATAAACACGGCCTTTGTTCGTAAAGAACAAAATATAATTGTGCGTGGAGGATACGAAAAGATTTTCGACAATATCCTCTTCTTTTGTTTCCATTCCGATAATTCCTTTTCCGCCGCGGCGCTGCTTGGAATACGTGTTTGCGGAAATTCTTTTGATGTAGCCGCGGTTCGTCATCGTGATGATGACATCCTCTTTTTGAATCAGATCTTCGTTGTCGATGTCATACCCGCCTTGAATAATCTGAGTTCGGCGATCATCCCCGAATTTTTCTTTCATTTCCAAAAGCTCGGTTCGAATGATTTCGTATTTGATTTCATCGCTTTCGGCGATTTTTTGAAGCTCTTTGATCTTCTCAAGCAGCTCGTCTAATTCATCCAAAACCTTTTGAATTTCCATTCCGGTAAGCCTTTGAAGCCTCATTTCCAAAATCGCTTTGGCTTGAATCTCATCCAAACCGAATTGAGACACCAAACCGTCTCTTGCCGTTTGCGTGTCTTTGGACGCTTTGATTAATTCAATCACCGGATCAATTTGATCCAACGCGATTTTTAAACCGCTTAAGATATGCTCGCGTTCTTGAGCCGATTTTAAATCATAAAGCGTTCTTCTTTGAATCACTTCCAGTCGGTGTTTTAAATAAATCTTCAAAATCTGGCGAAGACCCATAATGCGCGGAACCCCGTCAACGATGGCCAAATTGATGATTCCGAAACTGTTTTGCAATTGGGTGTGTTTGTAAAGCTGATTCATCAAAACCGCGGAATTCGTTCCGTTCGTGAGTTCCATGACGACTCGAATTCCGTCACGGTCCGACTCATCCCGCAAATCCGAAATTCCCGCGATTTTTTTATCCCGAACCAATTCCGCGATATTTTCAATCAAGCGGGCCTTGTTCACTTGATACGGCAACTCGGTGACGACGATTCTTTCCCGATTTCCTTTCATCTCTTCAATGTGGGATACCGCCTGAATCCGAACGCTGCCGCGGCCCGTTTTGTAAGCGTTCATAATTCCCTCGTTTCCTAAAATGACTGCGCGCGTCGGGAAATCCGGTCCTTTAATCACCGACATCAATTCCAAAACATCCGCTTCGGGATTGTCAATCATCATGACGACGGCGTCAATCACTTCCGATAAATTATGCGGCGGCATGTTGGTGGCCATACCCACGGCAATTCCGGTCGAGCCGTTGATTAACAAATTCGGAAGTTTGGAAGGCAAAACCGACGGCTCTAAATTGGATTCATCATAAGTCGGACGGAAATCAACCGTTTCTTTGTCCAAATCCTCAAGCATTTCGGATGTGATTTTTCCCATCCGCGCTTCCGTATAACGCATGGCCGCCGCTTCGTCGCCGTCAATCGATCCGAAGTTTCCCTGCCCGTCGATGAGCGGGTAGCGCAATGAGAAATCCTGCGCCATTCGAACGAGCGTGTCATAAACGGCGGAATCCCCGTGCGGATGGTATTTCGCAAGAACGTCACCGACCACGTGCGCGGATTTTTTCGGCGGTTTTTCATAAACCATGCCGTTTTCTTTCATGGAATACAGAATTCTGCGGTGAACCGGTTTTAAACCGTCCCGGGCGTCCGGAAGCGCGCGCCCGACAATAACGCTCATCGCGTATTGAATGTATGATTTTTTCATTTCATCGTTCAATAAAATCGGGCGAACCGACACATGCTCTTCGTCAACCGGTATTTTATCCTCGTCATCGCCGTTTTCATCGGCCGGCTCAACCGGAATTGTTTTTGTTTCCGATCCCGGCCTTGTTTCCGATTCCGACCCTGTTCCCGATTCCGACCCTGTTCCCGATTCCGACCCTGTTTCTGATTCCAACCCTGTTTCTGATTCCGATCCAGTTTTCGAATCCAATCCCGTTTCCGACCCTGTTTCCAATCCCGATCCGGTTCCCGACTCTGCTTCCGATTCCAAATCCGGTTTCGATTCCATTTCCGTTTCGGTCTCCTTTTCTTCGGCGCGGCGGAGGTATTCATCCAAAACTTGTTGATGTTGATTATTTTGATTTTCCATTTTTCCGCCTCCTTAAATGTCCAAATTCACGACTTCTTTGGCGTGTTTTTGAATAAACTCTCTTCTCGGGAGAACTTCATCGCCCATTAAAATCGTAAAGATTTCATCGGCGGCAATCGCGTCTTCGATGGTGACTTGGAGCAATGTGCGGGTTTCCGGATTCATCGTGGTGTCCCAAAGCTGATCGGGATTCATTTCACCAAGACCCTTGTATCGGGAAACCGTCACGCCCTTGTCTCCGATTTCTTCCATCTTTTCTTTTAATTGCCGCTCGTTGTACGCGTAGTATTCGGATTTTCCTTTTTTAACGCGGTAAAGCGGGGGCTGAGCGATGTAGATGTGGCCGCAGTTGATTAATTCCGGCATGTAGCGGAAGAAGAACGTGAGAATCAATGTTCGAATGTGCGCGCCGTCCACATCGGCATCGGTCATGATGACCACTTTGTGATAGCGCAGTTTTTCAAGGTCCATGTCATCCCCCAGGCCCGCGCCGAGAGCCGTTATGAGCGACACGATTTCATTGTTTTTGAGCGCTCTGTCCATTCGCGTTTTTTCAACATTGAGAATTTTTCCTCTGAAGGGCAAAATCGCTTGAAACGCTCGGTTTCGTCCCTGTTTGGCCGAGCCGCCGGCGGAGTTTCCTTCCACCAAATAAAGCTCGCACAAAGAGGCGTCGCGCTCGGAGCAGTCGGCCAATTTTCCGGGAAGGGTGCTGACTTCAAGCGCGCTTTTTCGGCGCGTGAGTTCTCGGGCTTTTTTGGCGGCTTCTCTCGCTTTTCTGGCCAGCAGCGCTTTTTCCAAAATAGAGGTGGCCACTTTCGGATTCTCTTCAAAGAATTCGGCCAAACCGTCGGTCACGAGCGACTCGACGATTCCTTTCATTTCGCTGTTTCCGAGTTTGGTTTTGGTTTGCCCTTCAAATTGCGGCTCTAAAAGTTTAACGCTGATGATGGCGGTCAATCCTTCTCGAATATCTTCTCCGCTTAACGACGCGCCTTCTTTGTTGTCTTTATCGAGTCCGTTTTTCTTAATGTAATCGTTTGCGACACGCGTTAAAGCGGAGCGGAAGCCGACAACGTGCGTTCCGCCTTCGGTCGTATTGATGTTGTTTGCAAAAGAATGGACGTTTGAATTGTAACTTTCCGTATACTGCATTGAGATTTCGACATCGGTTCCGTCTCTTTGCCTTTCAAAATAAATCGGCGTTTCGTGAAGGACGCTTTTGCCGCCGTTTAAATATTTGACGAATTCGACGATTCCGCCTTCGTAATGCAATTCGTGATACTTTTCTTTGGTACCAAACGAGCGGCCGGATTTTTTGCCGCCTTTGGACTCCTCGTCCTCTTCAAACTCCAAATCCGCCGCCAAATCGGAATCGTCTTCCGAAATATTTCCGTATTCGCCATCCTCCTCTTCTTCAAAAACCCTTAAATCCTCGGTAATAATGCGAATGCCCTTGTTTAAAAAAGCCAGTTCTCGAAGCCGCGTGAGCAAAATATCGTATTTGAAATCCAGCGTTTCAAATATTTTCCGATCCGGCATAAACCGTATGGTCGTTCCGGTTTTATCGTCGGCGTATCCCCCGACAACTTCTAATTGTGATGTCGGAAGGCCGTACGCAAAGGTTTGGCGATAGACTTTTTTGTCTCGTTTGACTTCTGCGATTAACCATTCGGAAAGCGCGTTGACGACGGACACGCCGACGCCGTGAAGGCCGCCCGAGACTTTATAGGTGTCTTTGTCGAATTTCCCGCCGGCGTGAAGTATGGTTAAGACGACTTCAAGCGCCGATTTTTGATATTTGGGCTGAATATCTATCGGAATGCCCCGCCCGTCATCGACGACGGTAATGCTTCCGTCTTCGTTGATGCTCATGCGAATATTTTTCGCGTATCCGGCAAGCGCCTCGTCAATACTGTTGTCAACCACTTCATAAACCAAGTGGTGAAGACCGCGCGAATCCGTGCTGCCGATATACATGCTCGGTCTTTTGCGAACGGCTTCCAATCCTTCCAGTACTTGAATATTGGTTCCGTCATACTTTTTTTGTCCATCCATAAATTAAGCGTCCTATTTATATTAAAAATGAAATATTATAATTTTGAAAACACAAATGATTTGTCAATCATCCTGATATTTTTGAAAAAACAGAAATATTTTTTAAATCTCGATTTGTCATAGAAAAACGATTTCTAAAAACGAAATCGGAAGAGTTGTTTTTGAGATTATTCGGATTCTGTTTTATTTGTCATCTAACGATGATAAAATAGGGTTTTGTAGTATATAAATATTTGTTACAATGAGTTAATCTCATATTGTTTTTGCCGGTTTTTACGATGAAAAAAAGACGTCTATTTTGAGCCGATTTTTTTTGTCTTAAAAATCAAATCTTTAAAAAAAAGGAATGATCTAAATCCGCCGACCGTGCCATATTTTCTTTTTGATAAAATCTTTTTTTAATACTTTGAAAAAAACTTGAAAATTAAATCTTCCTTTTTCCGAATTCGACAAAAAACATTTCATTTCTAAAATATGAAATCTCTTTAAAAACTCTTGAAAATAAATGAGAAATCAAATCGTAAAATAAAAATGCAAACAAAAACGTTCGGCAAACGGCAATTTCAATCAAACGTCGCCGCGCCAAACAGCGAAAAAGGAATCGGGTTTTTTAACAAGTCCGCGAAAAACGAGTCGATTTTTTTTGAGATTTTAAAAGAAGTTTCATTCCAATCTTTTTTCCTTTATTTTTTTCGTATTAAAGGGCGGAATTAAAAAAGAGAAAAAAAGAGAACAAGTTTTAAGAAATGGAAAAACGATTTTGAATATAAGAAAAAATATGAGAGAATAAACATAAGAGAATGAACATAAGAGAATAAACATAAGAGAATAAACATAAAAGAATGAACATAAGAGAATGAACATAAGAGAATGAACATAAAAAAATGGACATAAGAGAATGAACATAAAAGAATGGACATAAGAGAATGAACAAATCTTAAAAAGGTTGAACTTCCAAAAGACGATCCACGGTTTCTTGATGATTATGAATGTTTATATTTGCTCGATTGACGAATTCAGGGGTTTTTCGGATTTCAATTCGATTTGGGAGGAGCGGCGGCAAAAAATGAATCGTTATCGCCGGGAGGAAGACCGTCTCCGCTGTTTGGTCGGCGGTTTGATGATGTCTCGAATTCTCGGGATTTTTGAAGAATCCCAAATCTTTTATAATTCCAATCAAAAACCGTATTTGAAAAATTCAAAATTTTATTTTAATCTGTCCCACTCCGGAAATTACGTCGCAATGGCTGTCTCGGAGGCGGAAGTCGGGATTGACATTGAGCAAATATCCCCTTATTCAAAAGAGGTTGTTCAAAGGTGTTTTGTCCCTCAAGAATCGGAATGGCTGGATGAGCAAAAAAACGACGCGTCTTTTTATAAACTTTGGACCGCAAAAGAAAGCATTATGAAAGCCGCGGGAAAAGGGCTTGAAATGGCGCCCGAAAGTTTTTGCGTTTTGCCGATGACTCCCTCTTTTCATTGCGTTCAAAACCAAATCTGGTGTTTGTTTTGGGAAGTTTATGAGAATCATCAAATTTGTGTCGCTTCAAAGAAAGACGAGCCGATAAACCTCGTTTTTCTTTCCCGCTCGAATCTTTTGAATCCAAAAAACGGAGGGGAAATATGTTCAAAGTAAAAGCGGTCTTTGAGAATTTGGACTCCGTCATTGATTTTATAGAGCAATCCCTTTTTCCCTACTCTTTAAATCCGCAGACGCTTACAAAAATCAAAATCGTCGCCGAAGAAGTTTTTACAAACATTTGCAGGCACGCTTATTCTCCAAAAATCGGATTTTCTCAAATTCGAATTTATGACGACGCGGAATTTATTTACATCGAATTTCAAGATGAAGGGGTGCCGTTTAATCCTCTCGCCTCTGAAACTCCGCCCCTCTCAAATCCTCTTTCCCGATTGGATGAAGGCGGATTCGGGATTTTGATGATGAAAAATCTCGTGTTTGATTTGTCCTATCAATTTATGAATCATAAAAATATATTAACGATTATTACCAAAAAAGAATCATAAAAAACAGAAAAAAACGAATAGAAAAACTAAAAAAGAATAAAAAACAGGATAATAAAAAACAAGATAATAAAAAACAAGATAATAAAATACAAGATAATAATAACAAAATAATGAAAACAGAATAATAAAGAACAGAAAAAAATAAAAAAGAGAGAAACAGAGCATGGATATTCAAATTCAGAGAAAGGATTCAGACCTTCAAATCATCTTAATCGGCCGATTAGACGCCAACACCGCCCCGCAGCTTCAGGAAAAAGTGGATTTTGAAACGGATTTTAAATCGGTTGAAATTGATTTCGGCGAATTGGAATACATTTCAAGCGCCGGGCTTCGCGTGTTATTGGCGATTCATAAAAATTGTTTGAAAAACGATTCCGCTTTAACCCTTTTCAATTGCAATGAAACGGTCAAAGATATATTAAACATGACCGGATTCACAGATGTTCTTTATGTCCGATAAAAAATTAACGCATATTTTTTTTAAGCGGCTGACCGTTATTGTCATACTGACGCTTTCCATCACGACCGCGTTGGCGTGGACAGCCCAGACCCACCAATCCGACAACAACGCCGATTTGTTGATGAATAACATTATCCAATATGTTTTTGCCTCAATCGACCAAATCGATTACATCAACGATCATTCTCATTTTAATCTCACGCATGAAAAACTCAGTGAATTTTATGGCCGCAACATTCCGGTGATTAAAAACGGCGGATTGCTCATCATTGTAGACGGAATGGTTATCGGCGAATCCGGCATTTTCAATGAGTTCAATCAAACGAACGCGGCGGACGACTCTTTAATCTTTTCGGACACGTTATCGAATTCTTTTGGGTACTCCGTTGATTCCGTCGGCTTTTCCAAAGACGACTTTTCGGGCGTTTCCGGACACTTTGTCTTCAAAACCAACGACCGAAAATATCAATGTTATTATGAGACAAAAAACGGGATTACGGTCGTTTCCGCGCTTCCAAACAGTATCGCCTACGCCGTTCGAAACACATCCATCCTGTACATTTTCCTCGGACATCTGTTTCTGTTCTCGGCATTGTATTTCGGAATATATCTCTTGCTTCGCCGTTTCGTTTTAAGCGGTGTTCAAAACATCAACCGCTCTCTTGAAAAAATCACGAACGGAGATTTAGACGAAAAGGCTTCCGTTTATGATAATTATGAGTTTTCTCAATTGTCAGACGGCATCAACGCGATGGTTTCTTCTTTAAAAGAAATGATTGAAAAAGAAGCCCGTCGAATCGATGCCGAGCTCAAATACGCGCGCCAAATTCAAAGCGCTTCTCTTCCCAAATTGTCTTCTCTTCCAAGCGACGATCGTTTCTTAATCGCCGCGGATATGATTCCGGCAAAAGAAGTCGGCGGCGACTTTTATGATTTTTTCATGACGGATGAAAATCACCTTTGCACAATCGTCGCCGACGTTTCCGGAAAAGGAATCCCCGCCGCGCTTTACATGATGTCCGTCAAAGATAAAATCCGCGCCGCCGTGTTATCCGAAAAAAGCATCGAAGACGCCTTTTACGCCGTCAACAATCAATTGTGCGAATCCGACAGCGATATGTTTGTCACGTGCCTCGTTTGCGTTTTAGATTTAAACACCGGTCAAACGACCGTCTTAAACGCCGGGCACAACGCCCCCCTGATTTATCAAAAGGGCGGAGATGATGAAAACGACGCAAACAACAAAAACGACGGAATCAATGAAAACGACGGAATCAATGAAAACGATGGAATCAATGAAAACGATGGAAATAATGGGAAAAAGTTTGAATACATTTCCTGTCCCCCCAATTTCATTTTAGCCGGATTGAAAAATAAAAAATATCAAAAATGCGAATTCCGTCTCGACAAAGGCGATATTTTTTTCATGTACACCGACGGCGTGACGGAATGTATGGACCCCGCCCTGAATTTGTTTGGAGAAGAGAGATTAAAAGAGATTTTAAACAAATCCGATAAGGACCCGAAAAGTTTGATTTCTTCAATCACCGCCGAATTAAAAACCTTCTCAAAAGGCTCCGACCCCTCCGACGACGTCACGATTCTCGTTTTCCAAAGGCGGTAACACGTTTTTCGGTTTTTTGGAATTCTTTGAATTTTTTCATTTCTTTTGAATCAAACGAAAAGACGATCCGTTTTTTAAGTTTTTCCAAAATCCCAAAGACCGCCTCCGCAATTTTTCGATTCGAGTGAGCGATAGCGTTCAAAAATCGGAAGTTTGCGGACGGACGCCAAAAATATAAAATAAAAAATCATTCCCTCTTTTTTCATTCCGTTCTTGAAAAATTTAACCCCGTTTTCGCTGTTTGGGCGCGCGTTTTTTCTCGCTTAATCTCTTGAAAAATTCAATCTCGGTTTCGCTGTTTGGGCGCGCGTTTTTTCTCGCTTAATCTCTTGAAAAATTCAATCTCGGTTTCGCTGTTTGGGCGCGCGTTTTTTCTCACTTAATCTTTTGAAAAATTCAATCTCGGTTTCGCTGTTTGGGCGCGCGTTTTTTCACAACAACTCCGCTCGCGCTTTTCATTTGCCGGAAATATTTGAGGTTGCGGTTTGCATATTATAATTACAGTTTTCAGTTGCCGTTTTCGGTTACCGTTTGAGTTGCCGTTTGATCCTGTCGTTATAATCCATTTTTCAATTTTTTAAAGTTTATTCAGATCTTTGAAACATTTTTCTCAAACGTCATCACCGTCGTATTGAATCCGATTTGGCGGGAGTATTCGATACGCTTGGATATCTTTTTGACGACTTGGATGCCGCCGACGGCAAATCCGCTTGTTTCGTCTTCCGGGCGGAATTGCGTCGGGTCAAAAGCGACCCCGTCGTCTCTGAAGCGAACCGTCAATTCGTTTTCTTTGATGTGAACCAAAATGTCGATTCGGCCGATCTTATTTCCGGCGCGGCTGAACTTTGCCGTGTTGGTCGCCATTTCCTCAATCGCGACACCGATTCGATTGGCCGCCTTTTCATCGATTTGATTCTCCCTGCAAAAATCAATGATTTGTTTGGACAAACCGACGGAATCCTCAATCGTCGCCGGAATGGTCACGTCTAAATAAACGCCGTTCTCTTCCTCTTTTAAGAGAAGGAGGCGCGATACATTTTCACGGCGAGAAATTCTCATCCCGATAACTCCGACAAACAAAAGCGTGGAGATTTCCGCGCAAACGTAACAAAGCCATATGACGTTCTCGTTAATTTTTACAAAAAGGAGAGCGAACGCCGCGACAAATATGAAATTATTCAAAAAAGCCATGGCCAACGAAATCTTTTCTCGCCCGGTCGTATTGTAATAACTCTGAAAAATCGTATTGAGCCCCAAAAACGGCAAACAAAGCGCGAACAACCGAAGCGCCGGAACGAGCATTTCAACGCCCTCTCGCGTTTGAATCCCAAACCAACCGCCGACAACCTGCGGAAATCCGATAAAAAAAAGCGCCAGAATCAAACAAATGGAGAATAACAACCCGGAGGCCTTTTTGACAATTTTTCGAATCCCGAAATGATCCTTCTCTCCGTAAAGCGTCCCGACAATCGGCAGCAGCGTGTCAATGGTTCCGTTGATGAATATGTTGGCGATAATCAAAACGTTCATGCAAACCGCCATGACCGACATCCCGACAGAGCCGAGCGTCAGCAAAACCAAACTGTTTAAAATCAACGTTCGTAAAAAAAACGTGGCTTGCATGGACGCTTTGGGAAGTCCCAAAAGGAAAACGTTTTTTAAAGACACGAAATCGGCTTTAAAAGGAGACAAAATCTTAAAAGAACGTTTTTTGGAAAAGAAATAAGGAATCACCAACAAACTTCCAAACACATATCCGACCGTCGTTGAAAGCCCCGCGCCCGCAATTCCCATGTCCCAATAATGGATGAACGCGAAACAAAAAACAAGCTTAACCGCATTCGCCATAATCGTTACGAACGCCGCGATTTTCGGGCTCCCGTCGGTTCGAATAAAAAGAGACGTTCCCGTTGAAATCATTAAAAACGGCGCCGTAAACAAAAGAGGCCTCAGATAATCCGCCGACAAAATCTGCATTTGAGCGTTTCCGCCGGCCAAAAGCGCGGTAATCGGCGTCAAAAGAGAATACGCGACGATTAAAAACAAAAGCATCGCCGCCGTTCCAAAAACCAAAGAAATGGTAAAATACAAATTCGCCTTCTCGCCTTCCCGGCGTCCTTTTGCGACAACCGCGCTTGTGATTCCCCCCACTCCGAAAAGCATGAAAATCATATTCAAACAATAAATCACTGGCATCGACAAACTGACCGCCGCCAACGCCTCGTCCCCCAAAAGATTGCCGACAAGAACGCTGTCAATAACCGCGGACATTGAAACCGCCATGGAGGTTAAAATCGTCGGAATCAAATATTCCCTGAATTTTTTCAACACCAACTTTTCGTCCCGCTCATACATTTCTTACACCCATCCTGTTTTGCCGGCTTTCGGTTTTTATTTTGCCCGATTTCATCATCCGTTTCACTTTTCTCATGCGATTACCGTTTCCTTTCTCTCATGCGATTGCCGTTTCACTTTTCTCATGCGATTGCCGTTTTACTTTTCTCATGCGATTGCCGTTTCACTTTTCTCATGCGATTGCCGTTTTACTTTTCTCATGCGATTGCCGTTTCACTTTTCTCATGCGATTGCCGTTTCACTTTTCTCATGCGATTGCCGTTTCACTTTTCTCATGCGATTGCCGTTTCACTTTTTTCATGCGATTGCCGTTTTACTTTTCTCATGCCGATTGTCCGCTTTAATCGGGTTCATCCGATTTATTCGATTTCAAATTCCAGGTCAAAAAATCCCAATTCTTTCATCATATTAAAGAAATTCCTCAAATACAAATCCGTCGTAATCGGCCATTTAAAACCAGAGCGCAAAAGAATCTGCTGGGTGTAAGCGTTTGACGTTTTTAATATGACGACGCGCCTTCCATGCTCTTGATAAGCGATTAATGAATTCAAATACCGCGCTTTTTCTTGATTCATAAAAGCGTTTTGATACGCTTTGTCATACTCTTCTTTTTCACAGGGTTCAATGACGATTCCGATTTCATTTAAAATCTGTATGATGTCGCTCATGTAAACGAAATGATTGTTGTAAGCGTGATAAACGCGGCACGGACCGGGCGTTTTGCTCAGCTTTAAAACAGCGTCGGCCGTATAATCAATCGGCGCGAATTCCGTTGTCGAGTCCATATCGGCGTACGAGATTTTTCCGATAATCGAATAAGCGCGGATTCGGCCCAAAAAGTTGTTCGTGTTGAAATTGGCTTGGAATTCCCCATCCGCATCGCGCGCCATCAAATTGCCGACGCGAATTATTTTCACATCGGCGCCGTCGACAGCGGCGGATTCTAAAAGAATGCGCTCTGCCGCAAACTTGCTGTTGACATATTTATTGGACAAGTCCTGCCCGAAATAAAGCATTCTCTCATCCATCTTTATGGTTTCATCCGGGCGATTGTCAATGCTCATTCCGGCAATGCTCGCCGTTGAAATTTGAACGAAACGGCAATTTTTGCGCCGGCAGAATTCGAGGCCCTTAACGACGCCGCCGACATTGATATCTTCAATATCCGTTCCGGCCGAGAAGTGCTTGACGTTTGCCGCGCAATTGATGTACGTGTGAATCGGATACGCGTCCAGCGTTTCATACGTTTTTGAATCGGTGATATCCCCGTCCACCACAACAATCCTGGAATCAAATTCCGCATCTAAGCCGTCCGAGAAATAGTAAACCAGCAAACTTTTCAAACGCTCTTTGGCCGATATTTTTCCGCCGCGAACAATACAGTAAGCGGTTCCTGTTTCGGAATGGATGTATTTCCAAAGAATGTGGATTCCCAAAAAGCCGGTCGCCCCGGTCAAACAAATATTTCCGATATCTCGAAGCGGATTTTCTTTAAAAGAGTCCATCGTATTTTCTTTTAACAAATCCTCGATTTTTGTAAAATCATATCCATCAAAAGAAACCGCCGCTTCTTTTTCGGAGCCTTTTTCAATCTGCGCCGCCAATTCCCTCGGCGTCGGGCAAACGAAAATATCTCCGTAATTGATTTCAAAACCGTGCTTTGCCGAATCAATCGTCAATTGCGTCACCAATAGCGACGTTCCCCCCAAATCAAAGAAATTATCGGTCGCACCGACCCGATTGATATTTAAAACCTTTTGGAAAACCGCGCAAAACGCCTCTTCCCTATCGTTTGAAGGCGGCACGTAAACTTCGCCGGTCATCAATTTCGCTTCCGGTAGCGCTTTCATATCGATTTTTCCGTTCGGCGTCATTGGCAGCCGGTCCATTTGTAAATACGCTGTTGGAATCATGTATCTCGTCAACGATTCCGATAATTTGTTGCGCAACTCCTCAACGGAAATCGGGAAATCGGCCGTGTAATACGCGCACAAATGCTCTTGGTCATGAATCTTTCGAACGGCGACCACCGAGCGTTTGATACCGGCGCAGGAATTCAATGTGTTTTCAATCTCTCCCAGCTCAATGCGAAGTCCTCTCAACTTGATTTGACCGTCGTTTCGGCCGGCAATGACAATGTCGCCGTCCGGGGTCCATTTCGCCAAATCTCCGGATTTATAATAGCGAATCCCGTCTTTGACAACGAATCGGTCTTTGGTCATTTCTTCGTTTCCGAAATACCCGCGCGCAACGCCGGCGCCGCCGATCCAAAGCTCCCCGAAGACGCCGACCGGAAGCGGATTGCTTTCAATGTCCATCACTTCTTCAACGACATTTAAAAGCGGTGCGCCGACCGTTATTTTGTCATTTTTCAAAATTTTGCCGTTGCACGAAACCGTAATTTCCGTCGGCCCGTACGTGTTTATCAAAACGGCGTTTGTGGCTTCCTTTAATTTTTGATACAAAAGAGGCGGATACCCTTCCCCGCCGGCCATAATGACTTTGCAGTTTTGAAGCGCTTCTTTCATTTCTTTTAATTCCATATATTGAAGCATACGCGAAGGCGTCGCGTTAAAAGCGGTCGCTTGCGTTTCTTTCATTAAAGCCGCAAGCTTATTCGGATTTTTCGACTGCTCGTCATCCGCCAAAACCAGAGTCAAGCCGTTCATCAATATCGTAAAAGCCTCTTTTAAAAACATGTCAAAACTGACGGTGGTAATGGAAGCCATGACGCATTCGTTTTTGACCAATTCGTAAACATGCCTGTTTTTCGGATGCGCTGTCACGTAATTGGAAATGCCTTCATGCGTCAGCATCACCCCTTTGGGCTTTCCGGTGGAGCCGGAGGTGTAAATGATGTAACACAAATCTTTTCCGTCGACGGGCAGATTCGGATTTTGAACCTTTTCGTTTTTCAGCAACTCATGAATGTCCAGCGCGTTGGAAAACCCTTCGCTTCCTTCCGTCAATATGTATTTTGCTCCGCTGTCTTTTAAAATATGCTCGATTCGATCCGCCGGATAATCCGGATCCACCGGAATATAAGCGGCGCCGGCTTTGATAATGCCGAGCATGGCGGTTAAAATATGGCCGGTTCGCGGCAGGATGAAGGCGATGCGATCTTCTTTTAAAATCCCTTTCTCAATCAAAGCGTTTGCCAGACGATTGGCTTTTTCGTTCAATTCTTCAAAAGTGAAATTTCCGCCGGAGGATCTCAAAGCGACGAAATGCGGTTTTTTTAGGGCTTGTTTTTCAAACATCGTGTGAAGCGTTTTGATTTCCAAGGGAGACGCCGTTTGATTAAATCTCTCAATTATGTTTTTTTGTTTTTCCGTTTGAATTCCGATTTTTCCGACTTTTTCGTTTTGGCGCTTTGTCAAGTTTAAAACCGCCTGAGAGATACAATCCGCAAGCGTTTGCATCGACGGCTCCAAAAAGAACGCGTCGTCGTATTGAATTTGAACGATAAAGTTTTCATTTTTCTCTTGGATTTGAATGGAAATCGGGAATTTGACGGTATCCAAATTCAATTCCTTCAACTCGATTTTATGCCCGCCGACGGCGTGCTCGGAGACGACGCCGCCTTGGTAAGCGTACAGTATTTGAGAATTAAATTGGTATTCTGACGCGATTCTCATGTAAGGGTAAGCGGTTTTTTCGAATGTTTCGGTGACGACTTCTCGAACGCCTTTTAAATACGACTTCGCGTCGATTTCCGCTTTCATGTCTAAAATAATCGGCACGGTTTTGACCATCATTCCGATATTATTTTGAAACAAAGCGTCGTCTCTACCGTTTGTAATCGCGGCAAATCTAACGTTTTTTGCGGAAGCCAAACGGCTGATTGCCAATCCCGACGCTGCTAAAAATAAATCCGACGGCGTCATTCCAAGATCTTTTGCGGCCTTTTTCAAAAAGGTTTGAGGAATCACGGTCGCGACCGTTTTTGGAACCCCGCCCATCTCGGATTCCCGGTCTTTGGGGAAGCGCGTCGCGCCTTCCATGTCTTTTAATTTTTCATGGAAATAAATTCTTGATTCTTCATAGGCGCTGCCCGTTGCGCCGCCTGTTGCGCCGCCTGTT
>JAVESN010000014.1:0-23697 GCA_034006575.1 Methanimicrococcus sp. | reverse complement strand
TAATACTTACATTAATACCGATTTACATTTTAATACTTACATTAATACCGATTTACATTTTAATACTTACATTAATACCGATTTACATTTTAATACTTACATTAATACCGATTTACATTTTAATACTGATACATTAATACCGATTTACATTTAATACTGATACATTAATACCGATTTACATTAATATTGATTTACATAAATACTGATTTGACGAAGAATTCTAAACTTCAAAGGACATATCAATTATATTAAATCATATAAATTTATAAACCATACCTTTCAGATTCCTTATATTGTTTTCGGTTTTTGTTTGATTTTTTTCTTCATCTTTTTTCGGAGCGGAGAGCCGCAAACGGGACATTCCTCTCCGTCTTTAAAGTGTCGAAAACAGCCGGTGCATTGTTTTTGCCAAATGATTTGGTTTTGAATCGTTCGTTGAGCAACGGGCATGACAACGATTTTTAAGCGCGCCGCGATGTTTTGAACCGCAAAATCGTCCGTGATTAAAACGGCGTCATCGCCTATTTCTTGTTGATATTCCAAAGCTTTTGCCAAAATAAAAATATCGGTTTTTGAGAGTTTTTCAATATCTCGCGTTTGAACCGCTTGTTCTTGAACGAGAGAGACAAAAAAATCATTGACGGCTTCAACACGAAGCCCGTTAGCTTTTGAAAGGTCGTAGCGAAGAAGAGCGTCTTCGCTTTTCATCTCGTCTTCAACGTGCGGTATTGTAATCATATCCGCCGCGGCAATCGAACAATGGCCCATAATAAAAACGGCGGAATCGGCGATGTATTTCTTCATTGAAAAAGAAAAGGAGACACGACTATTTTATTCATCGTATTCGATTTGAATCGGACTTTTCTTTTTGACCAAACTTTTGGCAATCATGCCGTTTTCCATCCAAACGACATTCATAACCAAAGTCGGAACAAAACACGTCGGCGTCAATGGAAATGTTTTCAATTTTTCTTCCAAAGTTTTATTCCGATTGTCCATGATTTGATCCATCGGAATATCAAATTCGGTCCCCCAGTTTTTAATTTTCGGACAGGTGGTTTCAATTGAAACGTGCGTGACCTTTCCTTCGCTTTTTGCGGAGACTTTATTGACATGACCGCAAATCGTATCCATTGTTAAACTTGACATTTCGACAGCCTCTGTTTTTTGATTTAAATTTTTTGATTGTAATTTTTATTTAAAAATTTATAGAACAAATACAAATGAAATCATTTTAAAAACTATTGAATCTTTCGCAATTAAGAAAATAATATAATATTATCAATTAGGAAATATTATTAGAATAAACATATTAGAAATAAAAATTATCTGAAATAAACATATCAAAAAGAATGATATTAAAAATAAACCTATGCTTAATAATAAGAATTCCGAATATATAGATATTCCATCGGATTCGAAAAGTTTTGAAGAAATAATATTCAAATAGAATGAATGACTTGTCCAAAGAACTTAAAACGGATTTTGAATAACGCAACATTCTTATATGGAATCAGTTGTATTTGGTTCTTTATCTTATACTTCCCAAACATTAACATTTATGCTCTCGTCGTCAAAACCGTACACGAAGAAAGGTTTTGGCATAAAAAGTATCTAACCGATTGAAATGAAAATAATCATTTGAATCAAAAAAATATTAAACCAATCGTTAAACCATTATTAAACCCAATACCGAGGAAATATTATGAGATGGCAAGGTGCATCCAAAAGAACATACACAGGCGGAAAAAAAATCGCCTCCAGAAAGAAAAGAAAATTTGAAATCGGCCGCGAATCTGCCGAAACCCGAATCGGTCCGACAAAAAGCAAAAACGTCGCAACCCGAGGCGGCAACCGAAAAGTCAGACTTCTCAGCGACCAATTCATTAACGTGACGGACCCGAAAACCGGCACCACCAAACGCGCAATCGCTGAAAGAGTGACCGGAAATACGGCCAACAAACACTACATCAGACGTAACATTATTACAAAGGGAACCGTTGTCAGAACCGACGCCGGTCTTGTTAAAGTGACAAGCCGCCCGGGACAAGACGGAACCATCAACGCCGTTCTTTTGGAAGAACAAGAGTAATTTTAAAAAATTACTCCTTTTATTCTTTTTTTATAAATAATTATCAATTGTAAGAGTTCATACTGTCGACGACAGCATGAATAAAAACGACCGCGGCAGACCAAAATAATAAGTCAAAACGCGGCCGAACGGCGAACCGAGAAATAAAAGTGCAAACCGCGATTCTAAAAAAGAAAGCCGCGCCAAACAGCGAAAACATTCAACTGACTTCAAAATAACCCGAGTAAAAACTGTGCCGCTTTTTATAAAATATTTCCATCCGTAAACCGGAAAACAAAACAAAGTAAAAACAAAAACAAAAACAAAGTAAAAACAAAATAAATCCGTGACATTTTTGAAAGTCACACATTACTTTTTTTGATTGAAAAAAATGAGAAATTATTTGTTTAAAACAATTTCTCTGACGGCGTCAATAAAAATATCCGTTTCTTCTTCGGTGTTATAAAGCGCAAAAGACGCGCGGGCCGAACCGTTGATTCCGAACTTTTTTTGTCCGGGGATGGCGCAATGATAGCCGCTTCGAATGCAAATGTTTCTCATTCGATCCAAAAGCATGGCGATTGCGTGCGGCTCAAATCCTTCGATGTTAAAAGAAACCAATCCGGCTCTGTTTTTCGGGCCGTAAACATCAACGCCTTCGATTTCTTTTAAACGGTTCGCGACAGAGCGCGCCAGTTTATTTTCATGGGATTCGATTTCGGATATGCCGATTTTTTGAATGTATTCAACGGCGGCGCCGAGCCCGATGACTCCGGGAAGGTTCGGCGTTCCGGCTTCAAAGCATTCCGGAGAAGATTTGGTTTTAAAACCGTCGGCATCGGCATCGCTTGTGGTCCCGCCGCCGAGAACGGTCGGTTGAAGAGTTTGGGGATTTTTGATATAAAGAATGCCGGTTCCTTGGGGGCCGAGCAATCCTTTGTGTCCGGCCGCCGCGAAATAATCGCAATCCAGTGACTTTAAATCAATAGGTGTATGCCCTGCGGATTGCGCGCCGTCGATGAGAACCGGAATATTATTTTTATGCGCGATTTGAATGATTTTTTCAATGTTTTGAACGGCTCCAAAAACATTTGAGATATGACCGACAGCGATGAGTTTTGTGCGATCCGTAATCATTTGTTCGATTTGATTGGGATTGACAAATCCTTCAAAATCAATATCCGCCACCGAAACAAAAACGCCCGCTTCTTTTTGCCGCAGCCAGGGAACGAAATTGGAATGATGCTCCGCCAGTGTCGTAATGATATGGTCTCCTTCTTTAAAGCCGAGTCCGCTTGCCACCATATTGATTCCTTCAGTCGCGTTTTTTGTCATAATCATATTTTCGGGCGGCGCGTTTAAAAAATCGGCGACAATTTCACGCGCGTCTTCAAAAGCGTTTGTCGCCTCAATGGACAGCCGATGCGCTCCGCGTCCGTAATTGGCGGTATAATTGTAAAAGAAACCATTCATGGCGTTGATGACGGGAACGGGCGTTTGGGTTGTCGCGCCGCTGTCTAAATAAATGACTTTTTCCAAAACCGGAAAATCTTTTCGAATTTCATAAACGTCAAACATAAAAGGAGAAAGGGAGTCCAAACTAAAAAAGGTACTGTTTTTCAAATAAAAAAGAAAATAAATACCTTCACCAGTGAACCATATAATTTAAGAAAGAACGAACGCGTTCGGGGAGATCTTTTTTAAAGAGATTGGAATCGGCAATCATGTATCTTTCATCTTTTTCTTTTAAAATATCGGTTTCGTAGCCGAACCAGTAAACGACAAGACCGCCGCCGAAACAATCCGCGTATTTTTTGAATTGTTTTTTTTCATAGTGTTTGTGCTCTTTTAATTCCCCAAAAAACGCTTTGCTTTCAATCCAAGAAATCTCTTGATCATGGATTCGAATCGGTTTTTTCAATAAAAAGTCCGGCGTCTTTCCGGTATGCCCTTCTTCTCTCATGTCGTTTTCACAAATGAAATCAAGGGATTTTTTTTCCAGCCAAGCCGAAAGAAGGTTTTCTCCGATTTGCCCTTTTTCATCTTGTAATTGATGCGCACGCGGCGAGAAAAAATAATCCTTGTCGAGAGATTCCATCAATTCTTTTTGGATACGAATATTTTGAAGGAGTTTCGGATTTTTATAAAAAAAACGAATTTCTTTTCGGGAATATCCTAAATTTTCCAAAACGAGCGTTGAAATCAATGTTGCCGGATACTGATATTCTTGACTGAGCCGTAAAAAAGATTTTCCGTTTTCCCACTGAGAAACGATTTTATCCGTTTTTCTCGCAAACTGATAATGGTTCTTTTTGACGTCTTCAACCACTTTTTGATTCAAAATACTGGCCAGTGTCCCGCAACAAACATCATATTTTTTTGAATACTTCTGCACGTCTTCGTGCGAGTTCAAAGAGTCATAAAAGAAACGATACCGTTTTGAATCCATTTTTGACACCGATTGTAAAGATAAAAATAAAAATAAAATAAAATAAAATAAAATGAGATATAAATAATTGAATATTAAAACAAGGTTGATTTAAATAATAAACTCGTCGTCTAAATTTTGCGATTTCCCGTTTGAAACGCGCAATTTCTCCAAATTTTTCTTTTCGTTCAAAAGAAGTTGAAGCTCGGCATCATATTCCGCGTCAAATTCAGTTCCGGAATCTTCCTCTATTTTATCATCCGGCTTTTCAACCGACTTTTCAACAAGTTTTTCAACCGACTTTTCAACGGGTTTTTCAACCGATATTGAACGCCTTTTTGATTCTTCAATTTCGAGTCGAATTTCGCGTTCCGCTAACCACCGCTCATACAATTCCGCCTTTTGTTTCTTTTTTTGCTTGGCGGCTGTTTCTGCCAAAAGCTTGGCGTCAGATTCGGAAAGGCGAACGGCGCGTTCTTTCGCCCACTTCTCATACGATTCGGCCCTTTCCTGCTTTTTTTGTTTGGCGGCCGCGTCTTTTAAAAATTGAGCGTCGGCAACGGAAAGGCGGGCGGCGCGTTCTTTCGCCCATTTTTCATACGATTCGGCCCTTTCCTGCTTTTTTTGTTTGGAGGCCGCGTCTTTTAAAAGTTGAGCGTCGGCAGCGGAAAGGCGAGCGGCACGTTCAGCCGCCCACCGCTCATATGATTCGGCCCTTTGTTGCTTTTTTTGTTTGGCGGCTGCATCTGCCAAAAGCCTGGCGTCGGCAGCGGAAAGGCGGGCGGCACGTTCAGCCGCCCACCGCTCATATGATTCGGCCCTTTGTTGCTTTTTTTGTTTGGCGGCTGCATCTGCCAAAAGCCTGGCGTCGGCAGCGGAAAGGCGAACGGCGCGTTCGGCAGCCCATCTCTCGTACAATTCCGCCTTTTGCTGCTTTTTTTGCTTGGCGGCTATTTCTTCTAAAAGTTGAGCGTCGGCAGCGGAAAGGCGAGCGGCGCGTTCGGCCGCCCACCGCTCATATGATTCGGCCCTTTGCAGTCTTTTTTTCTTATCCGCCGCTTTTTTTAAGAGACTTTCTTCCTCCGCTTTTATTCTAACATTCCGATCCGCCATCCAATTTGTATATTCTTCCGAGCGAATGGGTTTTTCGGGAGAAGATTCGGAAAGGGAAGACACGTGATCGACGGTTTTTGACATGTCGGCCGTTTTTATTTTTGTGAAAGAATCAGAGGGAACAGAAGGCGCGGGAGAAACCAAAGGAACGGGAGGAACAGGAGGAGCGGGGAAAGCGGAAGGAACGGAACAAGCAAGAGATGCGGAAGAATCGGAAGAAATGAAAACCGTCTTTTCTTCCACCGTTATTTTTTCTTCAATTTCCCATAAAAACGGCTCCTCTGAAGAATCATGATCCGAGTCATACGGCTCTTTGGGCCATGCGGCCGGCGTTTTTGCGGGTGGATGTATTCTGGATTCGGAATCGGCAACCGCTTTTTGAATTCGAGATCTCCAATCTTTTTGAGAAGCGTAATCGTCAACGACGCGAGCGTTTGAGTTTGAGTATAATCCTTTCGGAGAAACGGGAGTTTGGCGAACGGATTCGTTTTGAGACTCAATATAAGACCTTTTGACGGAAGAAAAATCTTTTCTTTGAACCGACAAGAAAAAACGCTCGGCGTATTCAGAATCGGAAGCGCCGATTGAGTCGGAGGAACAAACTGTTAAAGACTCCTCCGAATCAGAATAAGGAGGAGTGCGGCGAATCTTTGAATCTTTCATGAATGAAACATGAATTTAAAAAAATATAAAAGTTCCTCTTCAAAAAAAACTTTTTAAGAGAGAGAAAAGAAAAACAAAAAAAAGAAAAACAAAAAAAAGAAAAACAAAAAAAATTATTTTTTCAACGCTTCGACAATGAGAGGTGCCGCACTGATTCGGCTTTGCACTTTTTCAATGGTGTCCGTCGCCATGATGTCTTTGACGCCGGCGTAAGAGAGTCTGAGAACGGCGTTTCGCGTTAAAACCGGATGAATGCAGGCGACATAAACTTCTTTTGCGCCGTTTTTGTTTAAGATGGAGACGGCTTCGGCCATTGTTCCGCCGGTTGCGATCATGTCGTCCACAATAATGACGTCGCGGCCGGCAATGTCCATTTTTTTGTCGGCCATAACCACTTGGTCTCCGGCAAGACGGGTTTTATCAAAAACGTCCCACTCCAAATTCAAACCGGTCGCCATATTCTCAACCATGTCGCGAACCCCTTTGTCGGGAGCAATCAGAAGCGGGCGTTCCAATCCCAAATTCGCGACATATTCGGCAATCAGTTTGGAGGCGTCTAAATCTTGCGCCGGATGATTGAAATAATTGAGAATGCTTTTTTCATGGAGATTGACGGTATAAATTTTATTCAAATTCGGAGCCGTGATTGTTTTGGCCATGGCGCGAGCGCTGACGGCCTCTCCGTCTTTGAACTTTTTATCTTGGCGCGCGTATCCCATATAGGGAATGACGACCGTGATTTTTGCCGCGGATTCGCACGCGTCTAAAAGCTGCAAAAGCGCGACCAGATCTGAATCGGTCGTCGTACTTTGAATCAAAACCACCTCTTCTCCGGCAACATCTTCTTTGATTTGAAGATATTGCTCATTGTCCGGAAAACGAACGAAATCAACAATAGTCGGCAACACGTTTAAACCAAAAGCCACACGGCAAGCCAGGGCCTGAGAAGACGGACCGCTGATAATTTTCAAAATCATAACCTCTTTTTAAATAATTTAATAAATATGAATTAAAGAACGAAATATAAATCAAAAGAACAAATGCTTTTCATAAAAATGTTTTTGACAAAAAAGTAAAAACCTTGAATATTCAAACTTATTTCATTTTTTCGTTTGATTTTTTATACATTTTGCTTTTCTTTTTATATTTTGTTTTTATTTTTACGTATAATTTTGTTTTTATTTTTGCGTATAATTTTGTTTTTACTTTTACGTTTATTTTTGCGTTTACTTTTGCGTTTATTTTTACTTTTGTTTTTGAAATCGAAACGGCATTTTCGCTGTTTTTACGACGCCGATTTTATCGCCGACAGCCACTTTTTTTGTTTTTTTGTTTTTTTGTTTTTTTATTTTTTTGTTTCTGCTTTTGTTTCTGCTTTTGTTTTTGCTTCTTATTTTTATTTTTATATTTATATTTCATTTTATCATCGGCGGATTTCGTCAAATTGAATAAAACGGACGGAATTTCTTTTAAAATATCGGTCGGGATCAATGAAAACCCTTTTTTGCGGCACGCCAAATCTCCGGCTTTTCCGCAAATATAAGCGCCGCATCCGGCCGATAAAACCGCGTCGTTCACCGCAAAAAGACCGCCGGAAACCCCGGCTAACACATCCCCCGTTCCGCCGACCGTCATGCCGGCGTTTCCGGTTAAGTTGTACCGGATTTCATCTCCAAACGCGATTATGTCTTCTTTTCCTTTTAAAAGAACAACGGCATTCAACTTTTGGCTGATATCAAAAACGGCGGATTCCAATTCATCCGAAGAAAGATCTTCGCGCCGGCCGGGCAGATTTATTTTGAAATAATTCGCGATTCGAACAAATTCGTGATAATGCGGCGTAATCATGATTTCAGAATCCATATTTCTCTTCACAAGCGCGTCTAAAACCATCGGGGAAAGTGCGTCCGCGTCAATAATCGCTTTTTTGAAATACGGAATGAGTTTTGCCGCCGCCAAAAGAGAATCGGAATCCCGCCCGAGACCGGGGCCGATGACGACGCAATCATGAGCGGCAATCAAATCCGACAGGAGAGGGAGATCCGCCTCGGACAAACATTTTTGAGACAGCTTTCGAACGATAAATTCGGGCGCGAAAGTGGCGACTTCTTTAAAAATATTTTTAGGCGCGGCGATTGTGACAATATCGCACCCGACGCGAAGCGCGCCCATTCCGGCCAGCGCGGGCGCTCCTGTGTAGGGGCCGCCTGCGATAATTAAAACTTTGCCGTTGTTTCCTTTATGGCTTTTTGAAAAGCGCGGGCTCAATAAAGAAAGATCGCCTTCACCAATGTATTTTTCCGCGAATTCGGGAATTCCGATGGGGTAAACAAAAACGTCTCCGGCGTATTTTTGAGCGAAATCGGATTCTAAAAACGTTTTCATTTTATGGAAGGTCACGGTTACGTCCGCGTTGATAATCGAGCCTGAAATCGAACCAGAAATCGAACCCAAAACGTCTTTTGAATCCGCCGAAGGAAAAACGGCGGGGGAAAAAACGGCCGGCGACATTCCGGAAGGAAGGTCAACCGAGACGATGAGATTTGATTTTTTCTCGGCGTTCATCCAATCAATCGCCGTTTTTTCAATTCCTTTAACGGAGCCCGAAAATCCCGTTCCGAAAATCCCGTCAACCCAAATCTCCGCCTTCTTTGAAAAAACATCAAATAATTCTTTAAATTCCGACTCGCTATGAATTTCAAAAACGGAAACGGCATCGGAATGTTTCAAAAGGGAGAAATTAAGTCGAGATTCCGGAGTTTTAATTTGATTCTCCCCGCCGAGCAAAAAAACGGCGGACGAAACGTTTTGATTCGCCAAATGCCGCGCGGCGACAAAAGTATCCCCGCCGTTGTTCCCAAGGCCCGCGACAAATAAAACGAACGGCTCTAAACGGTTTGATAAATCAAGAATTTTGTCCGCAAGGGAAAAGCCTGCGTTTTCCATCAATTGAAGCGCGCTCATGCCAAAAGAAACGGCATTTTTATCAATCGCTTTCATTTCATTTGCTGTAATTGTATTTTGTCTCATTCAAATACCGCTTGTTAAATGGATTTTAAAATGATTAAAGTCAACATATTTATTCGGAAAAAATCGAAACGGATAACGTATAAATGAATTATCGAAACATAAGTGTTGGACTATTATTGAAATATAATTGAAACATAAGTATCGGATCATAATTGAAACATAAGTATCGGATCATATTGGAATAGGATTATTGGAGCATATTGGAATAAGATTATTTGAGCATATTGGAATAGGATTATTTGAGCATAAATATTGTAAATAGGATATATTTGAATAAAAGAATGAGCATTTCTCGTTAATAAATTCAATGATTTATAATTAATTTATATTTCCATTTGAAATATTTGAAGATAGCTTTCGTTCCATCAAACCCGTTTTTAAAAAATGAATAAAAGAAGGGAAAGGAAAAGAAAAAAAGCGATTTAAAAAACGAATGGTTTTAAATAGTGGGTGACAAATTGTTGATATTTATAAATAAAATATATAGGCATCTTTTTGTTCTCTTTAAAAAAACGCGGAAGCGTACAAAAGTATAATTAAAAGAATTTAAATGATATTTATTTCATTTTTATAGAATATTGGTGAATCTTTATGAATCCCTCTCAAAAAAATATCGAAAATGTTAAAAAACCGCAACCGGAATATTTAATATTGGGCGGCGGAATCATCGGTTTTGCCGTCGCCAAAGAACTGCGCAAAGCCGAAAAAGAAATAACCATTATCGATATTAACAAAACGCGCGTTGAAACGCTTCGCCAAGAAGGGTTTAACGCGTTAATCGGAGACATTACAGACCCCGACCTTCACAAAACCATCGACAAGCGTAATTTAATTTGCGTTGCCGCGCTCAGCTCCAATGACGAATCCAACACAAAGGCGGTCGCTAATTTTAAAACCAACCTCCCCGAAGATGTCAAAATCATATCGCGCGCCTCGGACACATTGATGAAAGAAGAAATGATCGCGTCCGGAGCGGGTTACGTGTTTGTGCCGCCTCAAATCGTTTCAAAAACGATTACGGAATATTTAGATTTGATTGAAACGAAACACACCGGAAACCGTTTGGCGCATTGGTTAGAAGAGCATCGCGGAAAATCGCTCGGCATTGTTCTTCATGACAATCCGGACCCCGACGCGATATCCAGCGGTTTTGCGCTGACGGAAATTACAAAGAAATACGACATCAAAGCCGATATATTGTATGACGGAAAAGTCGGACATCATGAAAATAAAGCTTTTATTAATTTATTGGCGATTCCGATGATTAAAATCTCAAGCCCCGACGTTTTTGATCAATACGACGCTTTGGCGCTTGTCGATAATTCCATCCCGACCATTAACAATTCCGTTCCGGCCGACAAGCCCATCGGAATCATCATTGATCATCATTCCTATACCGATATCGAGCCGTCCGCCGATTTTGTGGACGTTCGAACAAATGTCGGAGCGTCCGCCACAATTTTAACAAAATATCTTCAACAGATGGATGTGGCGGTTTCAAAAGAATTGGCGACCGCGTTGCTTTTCGGCATCCGGACCGATACGAACGATTTCCGAAGAAACACGACGTCTTCCGATTTTGCGGCAGCCTCGTTTTTACATCCGCTTTCCGACCACGATTTGCTGACGCAGGTGGAAACGCCGTCCATGTCGGTTGAAACATTAGACATTCTCAGCGAAGCGATTCGCCAAAGAGAAGTCTACGGCACAATCGTTTTATCCAATGTCGGCACCATTCGAAACAGAGACACCCTCCCGCAAGCCGCCGATTATTTATTATCCATGGAAGGAATTTCAACCGTCGTCGTTTTTGGAATCATGGACGACAGCATATACGTTTCCGCCCGAAACGATGACATTCGCGTTCATTTAGGAGACGTGATGCGAGAGGCGTTTGGGGAAAACGCGGGGGGACATCCGACAGCGGCCGGCGCGAAAATTCCGCTCGGCGTTTTCAGTTCCGCCAAAGACAAGCAAACGCTTCAAAAACTCGTGGAAGAGTCCATCATCAAACGTTTTCTAAGCGCGATCGGGCATGATGAAAACGATGAAGACGATATATAAATAAAAAGGAAAATTTTTTCTGTTTTTACTCTTTCGTTTTCCATTCAATTTTCATTTTTTATTTTTTAAAGTATTTATTTGGTTATTTTATAATTCAAAATATTTTTCGGATAATGTCGATTCAATGAAAGGAGAAAAAATGAAACCGAATGAGTCTGCCGACCCGAATTTTAAAGATCCGATTTTGCGCGATTTTTTTGTAACCAAAAGCGGCTTGATTTTTTCCGTTTTGGATTATTTTCACCCCAAACAAGGAATTCGCTCCGTTTTAAGATACATCCCCGATGAGAACGGCCCCCGCATTCGAAAAACCAACAATAAGCGATACAGAAAAGCGGACTTCCATGAATCTTTTGATTATTTAAAAAAAGAATGTCCGGAATGGGTTTTTGACGTCGCCGTCGTTCCGAGATTTGAAATCTCCGAAATTTTAAAACCCAATGACGCCGTCAGGGATATTTTTGAAGGAGCGCAAAAGAATGAAGCCGCCAAAGCATTGATTCAAAAATTCAAAGAAATCGGCATTTCTTTAAAAGCCATGGGAATTTCGGGCTCTATTCTCCCCGGACTTGAAAACGAAGAATCCGACATCGATTTTTTGGTTTACGGAAAAGAATGGTTTGAAGCGAGGGAAAAATTAACGGAAATGAAAAACGAAATGAAACTGAAAGAAGCGGAGAAAAAAAAAGAAACAGGAATGAAAAACGAATCCGAAATGAAAAACGAATCCGAAGTGGAAAAAGAACCCGAAGTGGAAAAAGAACCCGAAGTGGAAAAAGAACCCGAAATGAAAAACGAATCCGAAATGAAAAACGAACCCGAAATGAAAAACGAACCCGAAGTGGAAAAAGAACCCGAAATAAAAAATGCGGAAACGAAAGAAGAAATCAAAAAGAATTGTTTTACCGTTTCGGAATTGGATGACACGATGTGGAAAAAGATTTATGAAAAAAGAAAATCGCCGCTTTCGTTTGAAGATTTCAAACGCCACGAGATTCGAAAAAACAATCGCGGAATGCTCATATCAGAAACGGGTGAGAAAGTATATTTTGACCTCCTGTTTGTGCGCTCCGATGATCAAATTCGAACTCCGATTCAAAAAGGAAAAGACACAAAAAAAAGAATAATCGAAGCCGTCATCCGAAAGGATGATTTCGCTTTTGACAACCCCGCCGTTTATCAAATCGACCACCCCGAAATAGAGGAAATTTACAGCTACACCCACACTTATGCCGGACAAGCGCTCAAAGGAGAAAAAATCCGAGCGCGGGGAATCGTTGAAGAAATCGGAAATAAAAAACGACTCGTCATCGGAACGTCAAGAGAAGCGACGGACGAATGGATGATTTCTTTGTCGCTGTTGGAAAAGGGAAACACGGATTAAAAACAATAAAAAACAACAAATAAAAAAACAACAAATAAAAAACAGCAAATAAAAAAAGACGATAACAAACGACAATAAATAAAATATTTAAAAAAAGAGGAGCCTTTGTTGACTCCGAGCCTTTTTAGATTAATCTTTAATTTGATCCGCACTGAATCCGCGCTGAATCAACACCTCTTTCATGCGTCCGAGATGGTTGCCTTGCAGTTCAATTGTACTGTCTCGGATAGTTCCGCCGCACGCGAATTTTGATTTTAAGTATGTCGCCAAATCATGAACGTCAATTTCGCTCGGGTCTAATCCTTCAACAATTGTGACTTCTTTTCCATATCTTCTTCTGTTGACTTTGACGGTAATTCTCTGCTGTTCTTTTGCAACTTCTTCACATATGCACAGCTCTTCTGGCAAGCCGCATACCGGACACATTCCTGTACTCATTTTTTATTAAATCCTCCAGTGATTTTTCAAAGAGATTGGTGTGATATTTATCACGACGTAAAAGTAATTTATGCGCTTTTTAACAAGCGATATCAGAAAGAAAATTAAATTTCCAATCGGATACAATTGAATATATTGAGTAATTGGGTATTTAACAGTTATTGCTTTATTTAAAATCGAAAATACTAAAAGGGGAACATCATAAAAGCAAAAATATAATACGGTTCAATCTTATTTGTATCCGAAAAGGCCGAATAAAGTTATTGAAAAACAGGCAAAGGAGAAAAAACATGGAAGAAACGGCAGGATTTGTAAACGGAAGCATCAATCGTCGGAAAATAATGGAAATATTAGATTCCAAAGGCGCCACCGATTCCAAAAGAATCGCGAAAATCGCGCGTTTGATTCCGTCGGCGACCGATAAAATCATAGAAGAATTAGAAACCGCCGATTTGATTCAAAAAACGAATGACGGGAAAATAGAATTAACCGAATCCGGAAAAATCGTCATCAAATACGTACGCGCGCTTTAAACGTATGAAAGGTTTGAATAAAAATATTCGAATGAATGAAATATTCAAACAAGTGAAATATTCAAACAAGTGAAATATTCAAACAAGTGAAATATTCAAACAAGTGAAATATTCAAACAAGTGAAATATTCAAACAAATGAAATATTCAAACGAATGAATATTCAAATGATGAAATATTTGAACAAATGAAGTATTTGAATTGAACGATTTGAATTGAACGGGTAAAAAACCGACTCGACGGGAAGGGAAAAATGTCAAAAGAAGGGCTTTGCATGCGCTGTAAAGGAAAAGGCCTTTGCGGCCGACCGCATTGTCCGACGCTGGAGCGTTTTAAAAACAACAACCGGCTGACAAAGGCGCTCTTAAAACAAACCACCGTGTTCGGACCGTCTCCACCGTCCGTTTTTGTCGGCAGCTACAATTATCCGAATTTGACGGCCGGGCCGTTAATTCCGCCGTCCTTGGATTTGCCGGAATTGGAGTTTAGCGAAGAATCCGAATTTCTCCGAGAAAAAGTGATTCAAAATCCCGGTTTTTTAGAGGATTCCCGATTGTGGCACGATTTAAAAATGCAAGACGTCATTACGATGCGAACGGCTTTGGTGCGCGCCAACGCGTCCTTTAAGCCGGGCGACGCCAAAACCGACAATCCTCTTTTAATGAAAGCCCAAGAACTGGCGCTTTCGGCAAAACCGATTGACACGGAAGCGTGGTTTAAAAAACCGATTCATTCGGATTTGAAATTTGACAGCATGATGATGCCGATGGGCCCTTCCGGCCAGGTTAAAAATTTTAACCTCGCGGAAAACCCGAAAGTTCCAAACGCCGTTGATCGTTTGGTTTATGATACGGACGCGCTTGCAAAAGACGCCGTCATGGAATTGTACAAAAACCGTATTTCCAATGAGCAAATGACGCGTTTGATGTCCATCGGCTTGTTGGGGCGGGACAGAAAATTGGTTCCCACCCGGTGGTCCATCACGGCGATAGATGACATGACCGGAAAAGAAATGATTTCGCGCATCAAAGATTATCCCCATATTCGGGAAATAACACTGTTGACGGGAGAAATATTCGGAAATCATTTTGAAATCCTATTGCTTCCCGGAAGTTTTTCATTCGAACTGCTTGAAATATGGCTTTCAGAATCGGTTTGGAACGACGGGGGAACATATATCGGGCAAGACCATGAAGACTTTTACGGCAAAAAACAATATTCCAATTTAACCGGCGGATATTACGCGGCAAGGCTTCCGGTTTTGGAATATTTGGACTCGATTAAAAGGCAGGCTTTCATTTTTTCGATTCGCGAGATTCTGCCGAGTTATTGGGCGCCGCTTGGCGTTTGGGTCGTTCGGGAAGCCGCGCGGCAAGCCGTTATGAATCAAAAAAAGACATTTGAAACAAAAGAAGAAGCGCTGGCCGATTTATCCCGAAGGATATTGACGCCGAGAGCGGAGTGGCAAAAAGAAACGAAACTTCTTTACAATCAATCCGTTCAAATGCGAATTGATTCTTATTACGATTGAAAGTGAGAAACAAAGAAAGAAGAAATGAAAAACGGAGAAAGAATAAAATGAAAAAAACGAAGAAAATAATGATTTATTTCCTTCGAATCATTTCTTCTAAAAAAATGCTTTCCATATCGGCGTTTAATCGGACGCCTTCATTTTCGAGAACGCTTTGAAGGGCTTTGAGCGTTTCGCCGACATATTCCGGCCGGGCGTTTTCTCCCATATGTCCGATTCGAATGACTTTTCCTTTAAGGCGCCCCAAATTTCCGCCGATTAAAATGCCGTGCTCGTCTCTTATTTTTTTAACCAAAACTTCGCCGTCCAGCCCTTCCGGAACTTGGATGGCGGTAACGGAGTTGCTGTAATCCGATTTCAAATAAAGCGACAAACCCGAACGAATAACGGCTTTACGAACGGCTTTGGCGATTTTTTGATGGCGCTTGACAATATTTTTTTCTTTTAAAACATTATCCAGCGCGGCTTTAAAACCGTAAATGTCGCCGATGGGCATGGTGTACGGAAATCTGAAATTTTCAAAATAATTTTTCCAAAGAGACAAATTGCAATAAAAGGATGGAATCGGCGTTTTGCGATTCTCAATCTTTTCCCAAGCCTCCGGGCTGATGCTTAAGAAACACAAACCCGGCGGCGCGGAAAATCCTTTTTGAGAGCTGCCCATACAAATATCAATATTCCACTCGTCCGTGAAAATCGGCTCGCAAACCATGGATGAAACGGCGTCGACCACCGTTAAGATTCCGTAAGATTTTAACACCGGACAAATTTCTTTCAAATCGTTTAAAACGCCCGACGGGGTGTCACAATGAACGAGCGTTGCGAATTTGAAATCGGAATCTTTTTTTAAGAATTCCCTTAAATTTTCAACCGAAATGCCGCGAGTCAATTCCCCTTTGAAAAGAACGGGCTTGCCCCCGTACGTTTGAACCATATCGGCGAACCCTTCCCCGAAAATACCGTTGTCGATAACCAAAACACGATCTCCGGGTTCCGTAAGAGACGCGCAAACGGAATCTAAAGCCAGCATCCCCTCGCCGCCCAAAATCAAAACTTGGGATTCAGTGTTTAAAAAGGATTCCAATTTCAGACAAGTTTTTCGATAAAATTTAAAAAACTTCTCATCCGAAATCGGGCTTGTCATTTCCATCGCGCGCGTCAGGCGAACATTTTCTCGAACTTGCGTCGGTCCGGGCGTCATTAAAAGAGGAACGTCCGGAACTTTAGGTCTTCTCTGTCTCACAATTTACACCTGTATTGTTTTTAAAAATAAATGAATATAACCGAATTTAAATGATGTTAAGAATAAAAAGATTCGGATGGAATCACAAAAAGCAAAAGAATGAAAAAATAAAACTTTTAAAGAAATTAAAAAATTAAAAAATTAAAAAATTAAAAAATTAAAAAAACCAAAAAATATCGTCCGATTTTTTCCGTTTTTAAAAAGGCTGCGCGTTTTGGCTGTTTGGCGCGGCTTTAAAATAATCGAGATTTCCGTGCGGGTTTTGTTTGAAAAATTAAAGAAGTCGAAATGGATTTTATCTTTTAAACGATTTTACATTTCCGTTTTTTCCAATTTTTGTTTCCGATTTTTCCACGTCAAAATTCCAAGCGCGCCCGAAAAAGTTTTTCCCCTTTGTCCCGTTGCTTTTCTGTCGCGTTTCCGCTTCAAAATTCCAAGCGCGCCCGAAAAAAGTTTTCCCCCGTTGCCCTTTTGTTTACTTTTTGCTTTTTTCCCATTTCAAAAGTTCAAGCGCGCTCGCCAGTGTTTTTCCTTTTTTGATTTCGTCAAAAATTCTTTTTTCCCGTTTCCACACCTCTTCGGAGCGGCGCGCGATTTCATACGCTTTTTCTTTGGGAACGACGACAACCCCACTGTCATCGCCGACGATATAATCCCCGGGATTGACGATTTGATTGCCGCACGTGATTTCAACGTTGATCTCCCCCAAACCCTTGGGGTCGCCGGCGTTTGGAACGACGTTGGCCGCAAAAACCGGAAAATCCGTTTTGGAAATCTCATCAAAATCCCGAACGGCGCCGTCAATCACAACCCCTTCCAACTTTTGATGAACCGCCGTCAGCGTCGCCAACCCGCCCCACATCGCGATATCCCGATTGCCGTTATAAATCACGATAATATCCCCGGGGCCGCTGATGTCAATCGCTTCGACCGGTTTGGCCCAGTCGCCCCCAAAAGAACGAACGGTAACCGCTTTTCCGACGATTTTTTTCCCGGGCGTACGAGAGGTTATGCCGACCATCGCGCCTTTGCGATGCATGGCGTCTGAAATATTGGACGTCGACACCGTTTTAAAAATATCGAGAATCTCGGCGTCCCGTGATTTTCGCCGGACTTGGGCGTCGCTTTCCCCCCCGCGGGACAGAGTGTCAACCGCCGCTCTAATTTCTCGCGCCGACTGCCGAACATTATCGGAATTGATAATGTAAGAGCCGACAATGACAATGTCCGCCCCGTGAAGCGCCGCGTCTCTTGCCGTCTCCGGATTCAAGCCGCCCGCAACGGCGATTTCCGAATTCGTTTCGGCGACCAACTGTTTCAATTTCTCAATCGTTGAAACTCCTGTCATTTGAGAATCGATTCCGACATGAACATTGATTAAATCCACCCCGAGAGACTCCACCTCCTTGACGCGGGAAACCGGATTCGGAGTTGAAATAAAATCAACCATGATCCGAACGCCGTATTTTTTGGCGGACAACAACGCTTGAGAAATAACGGAATCGTCCGCTGCCGCCAAAATCGTGACGACATCGGCCCCGGCTTTGGCAGCCATTTCCACTTCCATCGCGCCGACATCCATCGTCTTCATATCCGCCAGGATGATGTGATTCGGAAAAGTATGACGCAACGTTCGAATCATATCCATGCCGGCGCTCTTAATCAAAGGGGTTCCGACTTCAATCCAATCAGCGCCTCCGGCAACGGCGTCTTTGGCAATCGAAACGGCGCGGTCCGGCTCTGCGACATCTAAAGCAACTTGAATTTTGACCATTATGAATTCCTTGTTCTGATTCAATTTTTCAATTTTTAAAAACGAATCCTATAAATTATTAAATTCTATTAAACCTTTATTTAAAATGAATTTGAATCGCTTTTATTTAAAAAAACACAGCATTTATATTTAATTCTCTCGTTTTAACATTTCGAAGGAATTAAATAAACAAAAACAAAAAAACAAAAATAGTAAAAATAATAAAAATAATAAAAAAATATTTCACAGTTTATCGTTTCAAATCAAATATAAATAAGTAGGAGACATTATGCGGTCGATGCACCATATTATTTCAACGCGCGAATACACGACGGAAATGTTTGACGACATTTTAGAGCTGGCCGAGAAATTAGAACCCGTTGCCAAAGGAGAGGTCAAATCCGAAATAATGGACGGCAAAGTGTTAGCGCTTCTCTTTTTTGAGCCGAGCACAAGAACGCGCATGTCCTTTGAAGCCGCTATGCTTCGCCTCGGCGGCCAAGTTTTAAATATGGGATCCATCGAAGCCAGCTCCATCGCCAAGGGTGAATCGTTGGCCGACACCATCCGAGTCACCTCTCAATACGCCGACGCCGTTGTCTTAAGGCATCCGCGCGAAGGCGCCGCTTTAATGGCTTCCGAATGTTCTTCTTCTCCGATAATCAACGGCGGCGACGGAGCCGGGCACCATCCGACGCAAACTCTTTTGGACCTTTACACCATCAAGCGCGAAAGCAAACTTGAAAATTTAAACATCGCTTTGGCCGGCGATTTGAAATACGGTCGCACGATTCACTCTCTTTGTTACGCGCTCTCCCGATATCATGCGCGAATCAATTTGGTCTCGCCGCCCGAATTGAGATTGCCGGATCGAATCGTGGACGATTTGTTAAAACGAAACATCGACGTCAATATTACCGACAATATGGAAGACGTCATCGAAGACATTGACGTGCTTTACATGACACGCATTCAAAAAGAAAGATTTCCGGACCCCGCCGAATTCAATCGAATTTCAAACAGCATGCGAATCACCAAAGAATTAATCCACTCGGCCAAACCGGAAATGAAAATCATGCACCCGCTTCCGCGCGTGAACGAAATTTCTTTTGAGGTGGATAACACCCCTCACGCCGCTTATTTCAAACAAGCGTTTTACGGGATTCCGGTTCGAATGGCGATTCTTTGCAAAGTTCTCGGAGTGGAAGATAAAATAAAGGAGGAAGGAATGTGAATCAAACGGACAAGTCGAATCAGCCCGACAAAAGGCGTTCTCCAAAACTCGGAGATAAGAACGATTTGAGAATTAAAGCGATTGAAAACGGAACCGTCATCGATCACATCACTCCTGGCCAAGCGTTAAACGTGTTGCATATTCTCAGTTTGGGAGAGGATTTTACCAACACGGTCAGCGTCGTGATGAATGCCGGCGGCTCGCGCGGCGATAAAGACGTCGTCAAAATCGAAGGCCGCGAATTAACGGAAAAAGAAGTGGACGCGATTTCTCTTCTCTCCCCCAAAGCCACCGTCAATATCATTCGAAATTTTGAAGTGATTCAAAAACGCCAAATCAAAACTCCGGAATACATTTTCGGAATCGTCAAATGCGTCAATCCGAATTGCATCACCAACAGCAGCGAGCCGATTGAAGCGAAATTCGCCGTCACCGCGAATGAAAAAGTAAAATCGTTGATACTGCGCTGCGTCTTCTGCGAAAGCGTGATGACCGAAGATTTAATTCAATATATTGAATAATTTTCATTTTTAAAAAAAATAAAGTGGAATCATTTAAAATACGGATTCAAAACCCGAAAAATTGAAGCGGAATCATTTAAAATACGGATTCAAAATCCGAAAAATTAAAACGAAAATCTATTTTTAAATTTGATTCAGGGTCCGAAAAGTGAGAGCGGAATCCGGCTCGACAAAAATTATTTCTTTGCCGTCCATGTAAACGCGAATCGTTCCGCCGGACTCGGAGATGGCAACGGCGATTGCGTTTGTGTCGCGGGTGATGGACGCGGAGGAGAGATGCCGAGTTCCGAATCCTTTTTCAATCGGGATGTCGCGCGTGTCCACATCCAAATATCTGCCGGCGGAAAGGACTTTTCCGGTGCCGGACAGTATAAAAACGCCGTCCAATTGCGCAAAGCCCATGACGGTTTCCCAATTTTCTTTTTTATTGACGTTGATTTCAAATCCGGGATCCGTGCTCCGGAAAGGATTGAGAATCATTTGATGGGAGCGCTCCAATACTTCCTTTTCGTCCCCGATGATAAAGGCGGTTCCGACTTTTTTTCCTTCGCGCCCGTTTAGCGCGATGTTTAAGGAGAGATGAAGAACGTTTCGAAATGTTTCCGGCGTCACGCGTTTTTCGCATTCACGAAGTATTAAAACCGTTTCGTTCTCATCCATGTTGTGCGCGACCAAAGAATAGGAATTTTGCGTCCGGATTAAGCCGAGGACGATTCCGCCTTCAATATTTCCGAGGCTGTATTCCACGGCGGCGGCATTCATCAAAAGAGAGGTGTTTTTGTCCGCCTCGGCGCGAAGGGTTTCGGAAAGGTCTTGGATTTGAAACGGATTTTCATTTTGAAAATAAGGCAATTTTTCAATAATGGTTTTGATTTGAGTGATGTCAATGACCGGAATATCCAAATCGGGAAGGGATTTGAGATCGATGTTTCCGAATGTGAAAAGAGCGACGACGCCCTCGAGTTTGGAGAGATGCAAAGCGGATTCTTTAAAAAGGCACCCGCACAAATCATCCGCGGACGAACCGCTGAAAACAGGCGTATCCCCCTTGTTTTTTGTATCGAGAGTCTTCAATGTTTTTTCCATGAGTCAAATCACCAAAAATAAAATAAAATAAAATAAAATAAAAATACTCAGAAATTTCATTTCAAAATAAAACGAAATTTTTTGAGAAGAACGATTCAATAGATAGAGATGTCTTTTTCTTTTATAAATAAGTTGGTAAATAAAAATTGATTTTCCGATATCCCTCTCGGTAATCTGTCGATAGAAGTTTTAATTAAATTCGACAATAAACTATAAAAAATAAAGAGCCGTAAAAATTTAATCAATCGGCTGACGAATCAAAAAAAGAGCTTCCGCAAATAAAAAAACGAGCAATAACAGAATAAAGAGCAAAGACTTCCAATTTTTTTTGAAATTTTTATTCCCCAAATATCCGGTGAGCCCCCATAAAACGGAACAGAATAAAAAGGCGGGCAAACTTAAAAAAAGAAGTTCGTTTGATTTGAAAAAAACGGAATCAAAAATCAAATTAAAAATACCCAATATCGGCAAAATTAATAACCCGAATAAAAACGATTTCAAAGAGTTATTTGAAAAAAAACCGTAAACAACCGGTATAAAAAGTACAAACAAAAGTAAAAAGACATCAAGCCTTATTTTAAAAACAGTAAGCATAAAATAAGCAATGCAAAATATCAAAAAATACAAACTCAAAAATGAAAGAAATAAAAGGGTTTCATTTTTGAAACATTCTTTGAAATTTTTAAATTGGAACATGGCACCCTCAATTTTTAATTAAATGAATAAATCATGTGAAACGAATTTCATTGACGCATTCCGGTCTGCTTTTTCCCCATAAGAAATATCCGAAAAAATAAACGGATCATATCAAATACTGCAGGATGAACGGATCATATCAAATACTGCAGGATGAACGGTATCGAATACAACGGGATAAACGCATCATATCATATACAACCTCGCATGAGCTGATAAACTTTGTGATTTTTTTTAGATTTGATCGATGGTAACGGACGCCTGTGAAAAATTTTGAAATAAAACGGGGGATAAAGAGAAGAATTTAATAAGTTCGGTTTCATTTTCCCTTCCATATTTGAATATTAAAATGAAAGGGAAATGGTATGAGAGAAGAAATTTGGGTTGAGAAATACCGTCCGATGAAGCTGGATGATGTTTTCGGGCAGGAAGAAGCGATTGAGCGTTTAAAATCTTACGTTCGCTCCAAGAATTTGCCGCACTTGCTTTTTACGGGACCGCCGGGCGTCGGAAAAACGGCGTCGGCCGTTTCAATCGCTCGCGAAATGTTTGGGGAGCACTGGATGGAGAATTTCACGGAGCTCAACGCGTCGGATGAGCGCGGAATTGATGTGGTTCGAAATAAAATCAAAACGTTTGCGAAAACCGCTCCCATCGGCGGCGCTTTGTTTAAAATCATATTTTTAGACGAAGCCGACGCCTTGACGAATGACGCGCAATCCGCTCTTCGCCGAACGATGGAAAAATACAGCGGCAATTGCCGGTTTGTTCTCTCTTGCAATTATTCTTCAAAAATAATCGAGCCGATTCAATCCCGCTGCGCCGTTTACCGATTCCGAAGTTTAACGGAGGACGCGATTGAGAGAAGAATCCGGTATATTGCCGACACCGAAAAATTAACGGTAACGCCGGACGGATTAAACGCTTTGGTTTATGTTTCGGGAGGGGATATGAGAAAAGCGGTAAACTCCCTGCAGGCGGCGGCTTTTATTCAAAAAGAGATTGATGAAGAAACGATTTATAAAATAACGGCGACCGCGCGCCCGGAAGATGTTTTGGAATTGATTCAAACCGCGTTGGCCGGAGAATTTAAAAACGCCCGCGAGCAATTGAATAAGCTTGTTTTTGAGCAGGGGCTTTCCGCCGACGATGTGATGAACCAAATCTATCGCGCGCTGTTTAAAATTGAAAATTTAAGCGACGCCGAAATGATTCAATTGATTGACACGATTGGGGAGATTGATTTCAGAATCACGGAGGGCGCCAATGAAAAAATACAATTGGAAGCACTCATCGCGCATTTTTCATTGCTCCGAAAAAAAGAGCCGATGCCGTAAGAGAGTGAGAGAAAGAATAAAAGTTTAACAGAATTGAGAAATTATGTTCACCCATCTTTTTGCCGTTTTCGTTCAAAAATTAAACATCCGCGCTTCGTTTTACTTAACGGAAGAAAACATCGCGTCTCAGAGATATTTATACGACGGGCTTTTGGAGCTTGAAGAGCTCGTCAAAATGAAAAAAGAAGGAAAGTTTGATTTTGAAACCGTTTTTTTAAGCGATGAGGAGAAGACATCGTCTTTCATCGGGTTTGTGATGATTGAGAGAGAGAAGTCCGAAACGAAAGGGGAGCCGGATTCTGGAAATTGTTTGGTTTTCACGTCGGTTTTATCGGATTTTGAAACGAAAAAGATGTTTCAATCCCTTCTTGCGGACTTGCATTCGGATGAAAAAGACATACCAACGGATGAAAAAGGCATACCAACGGATGAAAAAGGCATACCCACGGATGAAAAATACATCCCGGTCTCCCCGGAAAAATTGGCGGACGATGTGAGAGAATATTTTTCAAACATGAATTTGTCTTATTTTAAAGAGTCTTTGGGAAACATCCCGCCATATGATTCCATTTA
>JAVESN010000103.1:0-5018 GCA_034006575.1 Methanimicrococcus sp. | reverse complement strand
ACCTGCAAACACAAACAAAAACTAACCTGCAAACGCAAACGCGAAACCGACCTGCAAACAAAAAAATAAATACAAAAAAAACCGGGAGCCGATACAAAAAAAATGCGCGGTCAACAAAAAATATACGTTTTTCAAGGATTCAAAAAGTTTGTCGGATTTTTATTGATAATAATGGGTCGAATCCGTTAATTTCCGATTTTTCATTCGCTTCGCTCACTCAAAATCGTAAATTAACGGGGGTGTATGAGATTTTAAAGATGAAACAAAAAAACAAAAAAAAGAATCCGGAATCGGATTCAAAAATGATGTTGAAATTTAAACAAAGAGTATTGATTAAATATCAAGGTCCGTGTCTTTGGGAGAGCCGGTATCGGTTTCGGCGTCTTCCGCTTTCGGATATTTTTCATTGATTTTATCCGCGAAAACTTTGACTTCGTCGGAGGTCAATTTTTTGAAGTTCTTTTCAAATGCGGTGATAACGCCGACTTCAAGGGTTTCGGGTTTAAATTTGCCGTCTGCGGCTTTGTAAAGAGCTTCGACGCCGAGAAGAATCGCGCCATCTAAAGACATGTCCTCGGCGTAATCGGCTTCAAAAGTTTCGATGACGGACAGGCGGCCGGCACCGATGGCCGTGGCTTTGTATTCCAAAAGAGCGCCGCTCGGGTCGGTTTCAAAAAGACGTGGATTGTTGTCTTCAACGCCCGCAATCAATAAGGATGTGCCGTAAGGGCGGGTGCCGCCATATTGCGTAAATGTTTGTTTGTGGTCGCAAATTTTCTTGGAAATCACTTCAACGCCGATAGGCTCGTCGTAAGAAACGCGGTTGACCTGCGCTTCGACACGTGCGCGGTCAATCAAAGCGCGCGCGTCCGCAACCAAACCGGAAGTCGCCGCGCCGATGTGATCGTCGATTTGAAATATTTTCTCAATGGAATTGGATTCAATCAAACGGCTGGAAACACGTTTGTCAACCAATAAAACAACGCCTTCTTTGATTTTGATGCCGACGGCGGTCGTGCCTCTTTTAACGGCTTCGCGAGCGTATTCCACTTGATAAAGACGACCGTCCGGACTAAAAACAGTACTTGCGCGGTCATACATTTGAGGGGCCATTTCTTTCATAATTTTTAAATCTCCATTTTGTTATTTTAAATTTTTTGTATTGAATAAAGGATAGGTGGTTTTAGAATTGTAAAAGGATTTAAAATAAATAAGAAATATGAATTCCTGATTTTATAGGAAACAACCGATATAAAGATTCGGAAAGTTCCTTAAAAACGCATTAAAATTAATTTTGAACTTTTTTCTTTTGAAGGTATTTAACCTCTGCGCCTTTAATCGTCCCCGAAACGCCCAAAGTTCGAAGAATGACGGGTTCGCCGTCAATTATTTTAATAAACGCCAAAATACCGACCGTCTCTGAAACGGATGTGTGGGTGCATCTTATAATTCCGAGATTGTTTTCAAAACCGAGAACGGAAATCCCGCACTTCGCAAAACCGACATCGCCCAAAAGAGAGCGCCCCGACTGAGAAACGGCATTGATAAATGCATTTCTTTGAATGAAAGTCTTGCTGAGAACTTCAACGGCGATATAACGCTGTCGTTTTCGAAGAGTCGGTAAAAGCGGTTCCAAATAAATACACCTGTTTTGTAAAAGTACACACAAAAAGAATAAAGAAGCATTTAATGATTTTGTTCAAAATAAAAAAATAAAACATATGGAACAAAACATATGGAACAAAACATATGGAACAAAACATATGAAATGAATCAATAAAATGAATCGATGAAACAAAATTGAGATTTTTGAATCAATCTGAACTTTCGTTTTCTTCAACGAGTTCGACGCCGTTTCCCAAATAAATTTTGGATTTAATTTTTCGCCGGTATTCCGCGATTTCAAACGGATTTTGAGAAACCGCCGCTGTCGTTTCGGATTGCGTCAGGCCGAGCAACCGCCCGAAAGCCTCAAGCTCATACGGTCCGCGAAAATCGTAAACGAAAAACGCTCCGCCGGTCAAAACAATCGGAACTTTATATTTTCGAAGAATCGGAATCATACTCATGCAATCGGAAAACAATTTATTTCGATAAGAGCCGATGACGTGTAAAAAGGGAAAGAAATCAAAGCAAAAAGCCGTCTTTTTTTCGGCCGCGAATTTCGCGACGATATGATTGATTGGGCCGGCGCTCATGTGTAAATCGCCGGACTGTCCCGGGGAAAAGGAGACGGGGAAAATAAAATCAACGTTTTCAGCTTCCACCGCGGCGCGAATCACTTTTTCATCACCGGAGCGAACCGCTAAAAAGTCCGTTTTAGCCCGTTCTTTGCGAATCAAATTATGAAGAATATTTTCATTGGCGGCTTCAATTTCAACGCCGCGATGATAACGAACGGAAAAATCACCGGAAAATAAAAGGTTGAGAACGGCGTTAACCGCGGAATCGTCAACAGGATGGGTGAAAGAATCCGATTCGGATTTGGATTTTTGGGGCGGATTAATTTTCTTAAAAAGAATAATATCCGTATAGTAAAACTTTTGAAAAAAGCGATTGATCTCTTCCGCATAAAACGAAATGTTGTCGAAATTTTTCGAAAGATTCCCCTCATCGTTGAAATCGGCGTTTTGAAACGAACAAAAGTCTTTCACAAACGATACGGAAACGTAATTAAAATAACGGGGAGAGGACGGAGAAGAATGAGCGGAGGCGGAAATAGGGGGGGAATTTGAAGGGAAAACGGAATCGGTTTTCGGGTTATTTGCAGCCAAACAATTCCTCCGTAATCGATCCTGCTTTTTCCCAGGATTTGGGATAAACTTCAATTTTGACTCGGACAAAAACGGCGTCTGAGGATTCCGTAAATTTTAATTTGCCAATGGCCGCGGCTTGTTTTGAAAAACGCATGTAAAAGTTTAAATCGTCATCCAAACGCTCGGGCATTTGCGCGCGCAAAATTTCTAAATCTTCTTCGCTGATGTTGTCTTTGAAAAATTGAACGAATTTGGAACAAGCGCCTTTTTTCTTAAGAACGGCGGTTTTGACCGTAATCGGGTTCTCAAAGTGCCCTTCGGTTATTATGGTCTCTTTCAAATCGCAAAGATTTTCTTTGGGAGACAGGCAGGGCGCCAAAAAAAAGTCCAGAGCCGAGTCGACTCCGGACAAATCTTCCGTCGCGTGCGCGATGACGCGAAAATGAATGTGATGAATCAATCACTTTCCTCTGTTCATGTTTGAGCGAAGGCTGGGTCTGTTCTTTTCAGAACCGATTCCGCGAATCATCAAACCTCTACCCTTCTTGCCGGCGCTGGTCAGACCGCGCTGTGCTCTTCCGCGGTTGGCGGGGTTGCAAATCCAGTTCAAGCGTTTGTCGCTTTGGATGACAGGGTGGCTCGGGTCAACGAGAATCACTTCGTACCACTTGAATTTACCGTCTTGTGCGACCCAGTAAGAGTTGAGAACTTCCATGTTCGGATATTTGCGTCCGGCACGTTCTTCACAAATTCTCTGAATGCTTTTTCCGGCGGTAATTTTTCTCATACCCATGTTGTGCGTACGTCTTCCGCGGATGTATCTCGGGAGTCTGAGACCGCCGCGTCTGACTTTGACACGGGCGACAACGATTCCTTGTTTGGCTTTGTAGCCGAGGGATCTTGCGCGATCGATTCTTGTCGGTCTTTCGATTCTTGTGACGGAACCTTCTTTTCTCCAAACTTGGAGGCGTTCCCATCTGAGTTCATCCACGTAGGTTTCTTCCGGTTTTTTCCAGGCGTCCCTAACGTATCCGTAGTAAGATTTTACCATTTTGTTTCACCAAAAATTTATAGTTTCACGGTTCAGCCGCATGATTTTGCAGCCACATTCCAACGGGACGGATCCCGAAATGAAACATGTGACATAGCGGTTCATTACATTTAAAGGTTGTTGAAAAAAAGATAAAACAAAAATGAAAACGAGGGGTGAAAACAGAAAAATAAAAACGAGAAATGAAAACAGAAGATGTAAACGGAAAAAGAAGAAGGAAAAAGAACATATCAAAAGAAAACATGGATGTGATCATATGTCAAATGCAAAAAAAAACATTATCCTCGATTTTAACGGCGCCCAAACAATTCATGAAATCGATTTTTCAAAACTCAAAACCGTCGGCGACATTCTCAAAGAATTAAAAATAAACGACGAAACCGCTCTTTTATTTTTTAAAGAAACGCCGATTCCTTTTGATGAGCGCGTCGAAGAAATCGGAATTGAAAATATAAAAGACAACGATTTTAAAGTTTTAAAAGTCGTTTTTGACGAATGAAAAAGGAATTCCGCGTTTGGATAAATTGTTTGAAAATCCCAAATACGACCGCCCATTTTCGATTTTTTTTGTGAGCGATAGCGAGCAAAAAATAATCGGAAATTTGCGGATTTAACCCAAAAATATCAAATAAAAAATCATTCTCTGTTTTTTCCATTTTTAATTTTTAAAAATTAATCGAACGATTTTGCTGTTTGACGCGGCGTTTTTTACTAAATTTGCCCTTACAGTTTGTATTTTTAGTTTAGTTTTCATTTGCGACTATATTTTTAGTTTGTATTTGCTGATGTGTTTTTAGTTTGCATTTGCATCTGCTTTTTTTAATACGGCCGAACGCTATCGCGAACGTGGTACAGAAATAAAATATTTCCATTTCGCCCTGTCGTTTTACAAAATTTTTTCAAATACTTCAACAAAATTTCCTTGATTTTTTTTATTTTAAAAATTGAACCCTGTTTTCGCTGTTTGGCGCGGCGTGTTTGTGTAAAATAAAAACGGTTGTCCAAGTGTTCGGCAGCCGGCAGCAAATCAAATAAATACGGTTGCCAAAGTGTTCGGCAGCCGGCAGCAAATCAAATAAATACAGTTGCCAAAGTGTTCGGCAGCCGGCAGCAAATCAAATAAATACAGTTGCCAAAGTGTTCGGCAGCCGGCAGCAAATCAAATAAATACAGTTGCCAAAGTGTTCGGCAGCCGGCAGCAAATCAAATAA
>JAVESN010000094.1:0-6212 GCA_034006575.1 Methanimicrococcus sp. | reverse complement strand
GTTGCCAAAGTGTTCGGCAGCCGGCAGCAAATCAAATAAATACAGTTGCCAAAGTGTTCGGCAGCCGGCAGCAAATCAAATAAATACAGTTGCCAAAGTGTTCGGCAGCCGGCAGCAAATCAAATAAATACAGTTGCCAAAGTGTTCGGCAGTCGGCGCAAATCAAATAAAAACGGTTGTCCAAGTGTTCGGCAGCCGGCGCAAATCAAATCAATACGGTTGCCTAAGTGTTCGGCAGCCGGCGCAAATCAAATCAATACGGTTGCCAAAGTGTTCGGCAGCCGGTGGCAAAACAAAAAAACACAGCCGATTTTCACTTTTAATTTTTTAAAAACGAATTTTGTTTTCGCCGGTTGGAGCGGCTTGATTTTGCAAAATTCCGACCATTCTTTTTGTATTATTTTTTAATTTCGATTTAGCCGGCATTTCTTTCAATCCGCGCCTTTTTTATTTAATTCGTGGTTTATTCCTTTATTTGGAGCTTCTTTAACAAATGAAAAGAAGATTTATGAGGGTGAAAGACCAATAGGATTTCAATTCAGTTGGATTTAGGTATGATTTAAAAATGACAAGCCTTATGGAAAACGGAGAGAAACTGATTTTTGTTTTTGACGCGGACAGTTCTCCCGAAAACAGGTTATCCCTTTTTTTAAAACGAAGTTTAACGCCTTCAAAAATCGAATGCCCGCTTTATCGATTAATGCACGATATGAAAGGGATTCATCCCGTTGTTTTAGAAAAATTGCAAGAACTCGACGTCCCGTATGAAACGCTTTATTTTGACCAATTTATTCAAAAATACGAAGGATTTGAAATCTTCGGAAAATTCAAACTCGCGGACGTCACGTACCCTTGCGTTTATATCATCATCGGCAGCGAACGAGAAGAAAGAGAACTTTACGAACTCGTCGCCTCGCGCTACTTTTTAAGATGCGACTCCGCGTCTTGTTTCAGCCGGATTTTAGAGCGCAAACATCTTCAGTTTAAAGAACTGGGGCCGGCCGAATTCAAAAAAAGGAACGACCCGAAGTTTAAAGCCGAATCAAAAGAAGAAGAAAAGAACGAAAAAGAAGAGAAAAAACAAAAAATTGAAAACGCGCAGCAAAAAATCGCGGACATGGAAAAACGGAATAGAGAGAAATGAAAAACGGAATAAAGAGAAATGAAAAACAAAATAAACGATACAAAACATACAAAATATATTAAACCCTGAAATACAATGTCCTCTCAAAGATTAAACGCTGATTTTTACCGCCGAGACGTTTTAGAAGTCGCCCCCGATTTAATCGGAAAACTCTTGGTTCGCAAATTGCCGACCGGAGAAGAACTCAAATACCGAATCACGGAAACGGAAGCTTACCGAGGCGAAGAAGACACCGGCTGTCACGCCAAAGCCGGCAAAACCAATCGCACCGTCGTCATGTACGGCCCCGGCGGAAGAACCTACATTTACCTTTGCTACGGCATCCACCATTTAATCAACGCCGTCACGGGAAAAGAAGGACAGCCGCAAGCCGCGCTCATTCGAGGGGTTGAAGGATACAACGGACCGGCCAAACTCACAAAAGCGATGAAAATCACAAAAGAGTTGAATGACACGGATTTGACGACGTCCGATGAGATTTGGATCGAAGACGACGGAACAAAACCGAAATATGTCAAAGGAAAAAGAATCGGGATTGATTACGCCGATGAGCATTACAGAAATATCGAATGGCGATTTACGGCGTTAAGCGAAATCAAGCCGAAAAAGGAAAAGGCAAATACAAAAGTAAGTGCAAACGCAAAAGTAAGTGCAAATGCAAAAGTAAGTGCAAATGCAAACGCAAACAAAAAAACAAAAGCAAACGCAAAAACAAATGAAAATTAAAACAAAAAACAGAATGCGACAGGCTTCGGAGAATAAAAGTCGCGCTAAACAGCGAAAACGAGATACAATTTTTCAAAAAACTTGAAATGAGAAAATAGATGAGATATTTTTATTGATATTTTTGGTTAAATCCGCTCATTTCCGATTATTTTTTGTTCGCAACGCTCTCAAAAAAAATCGAAAATGAGCGGTCGTATTTGGGATTTTGAAAGAAATCTTAAAGCGGAAAATTAGGAAAACAAAAACAAAAATGCAAACATAACATGCAACACAACATACAACACAACATGCAACACAACATGCAAATTCAAGCTGAAAACGAAAAACAAAACACAAACTGAAAAAACAAACACAAATGCAAAATCAAAAAAAATAAATGAAAAAAAACAAACCGAATCATAATCCGATTGGAATGAAAGATTCAATTTTTAATTTTTAATAAATCAATGATGCGTCCTTTCGACAACTTCAAGACCAAGTTCTGAAATTCTTTTTTTAATCGAATCAATATGCGGGCACAAATATTCGCCGTCTTTTCCGCGGCACATGCAGGAAGACAAATGAACGGTTGTCGCGCCGTGTTTTTTGATGGATTTGCATAAACGCGAAACACGCCTTCCGTTGCACCCGCCGCACGTAAAGACGGCGATTAACTGATCCGTTTCATCGTAGTCTTTAAAAAAAGCCGTTTTTTTGTTAAACGCGTTGACACAAGCAAAACCGGGACACGTTTCCGATACGATGTCACAGCGAATGATTGCAATTTTATGAGACATGAATTTCACCCGAAATCGAAAATAATAAATGAAAGGATAAAAAGAAAATAATAGAATTTTAATAAGTTTAAAAATAAAACGATTTAAAAACAAACCGATTTAAAAACAAACCGATTTAAGAATAAACCGATTTAAGAATAAATCAAGTTTTAAAGTGAACCGTTGGAAAATATTTAGAAAAAGAGGGGATGTTTTTAGGAAACATCCCTTTGAAATGAAACTCTTTTTCCGAGTTCGTTTTTTATCGTTTTTATTATGTTTTATCATTTTTTATTTCGCTTTTTCGTTTTTGTTTTTGAGATGAAACGAATCGACTTAAAGAGTAATCAATCTCTTCATATCGGATTCGACATCAGTGTTTTTGCTGACGTTAAAGGTTTTCACCAAAACATCCAAAACGGTCGGGGACAGACAAGCCGGAAGCGTCGGGCCGATGACGATGTTTTGAACGCCGAGGGACAAAAGCGCCAAGAAGACAAGCGTTGCTTTTTGCTCGTACCAGGCGATGTTAAAGACAAGCGGAAGCTCATTGACCGTCTCAACGCCGAAGGCTTTTGCCAATTCAAGCGCAATCACAACCAACGAATAAGAGTCGTTGCACTGCCCGGCGTCTAAGACGCGCGGAATCCCGCCGATGTCGCCCAAATCCAATTTGTTGTAACGGTATTTCGCGCAACCCGCGGTTAAAATCACCGTATTGTTCGGCAACGCGGAGGCGAAGTCGGTATAATAGCTGCGCTCTTTTCTGCGCCCATCACAGCCGGCCATGACGACAAACTTTTGAATCGCGCCGGACTGGACGGCTTCAATCACTTTGTCGGCCAAGGACAAGACCGCGTGGTGCGCAAAACCGGTCATCACGGTTCCTGTTTCAATTTCCGTCGGCGGCGCGCACGTTTTTGCAAGCGCGATGATTTCCGAGAAATCTTTGCTGCCGTCCGCGTTTGCGGGGATGTTGACAAGGCGGATTTTATCATCCGCGTACCCGACCATGTTGGTCGTAAACAAGCGGTCCGCGTAAGTTTCTTTGGGAGGGACGATACAATTGGTCGTCATCAAAATCGGGCCGTTAAAGCTTTCAAACTCCGATTTTTGTTTCCACCACGCGTTGCCGTAGTTGCCGACAAAATTCTCATATTTGTGGAAGAACGGATAACCGTGCGCGGGGAGCATTTCACCGTGCGTGTAAATGTCGACGCCGGAGCCTTGGGATTGTTCCAAAAGCAATTCCAAATCTTTCAAATCATGTCCGCTGACCAAAATTCCCGGATTTTTGCCGACGCCGATTGAAACGGATGTCGGAACGGGATTTCCGTAGGTGCTCGTGTTGGCCGAGTCCAGCATGGACATGATTTTAACGCCGATGCTACCGCATTCCATCAAAAGGGCAACCATTTGGTCGACGTTTAATTTTTCAAGCGGAGAATCTTCGATTGTGGAAACCAACGCTTTTTCAATAAATTGATAAACGTCGTCGCTCTCGGAATCTAAAATAAGAGCGTGCATTCCGTAGGCGGAAATTCCTTTCAAGCCGTAAATCAACGTTTCTCGAAGGGAGCGAACGTCTTCGTTTTCAACGGATAAAACGCCGATTTCATCCGTTTTTGACATTAATTCGTCATAAGTTATTGTGGCCGCGTCGGGCGCATTCGGACCGGGCGGCGCTCCGTTATGAACCGCGTCTCGAACCGTGTCTCTTCTTTGAAGAGCTTGTCGGATCATACTTTCAAAATACGCTCCGTCAAAATTAACATTGGTCAACGTGGAAAACAAAGCTTCCATTACGAAGGGACCAAAATCCGGATCATTGCATTCCTTCAAACGACCGCGGCTGTTGCAAAAAGCGTACCCTTTTAAAGCGTAAATCAAACGGTCTTGAAGAACCGCGATTTCCCCCTTTTTGCCGCACATGCCGTTGATGGTACATCCGGTCCCATTCATAGTTTCTTCACATTGATAGCAGAACATTTTTTAGGCCTCCCCAGATATTTTTGAAAAAAATTCAAAAGTATCTTTTTGATATCTGGTATTAAGAAGATATTAATTTAAATATTAGAAAGTATCTCATTGGATAGTATGAAAGATTGTACCGTCTATAAAGTTGCGGATCTTATCGGGAAGCGTTGGACGCTTTGCATCCTTCATGAGTTGTATAAAGAAGATATGTGCAACAAACGATTCAGCGAATTAAAATATCAATTAAAAGACATAACGCCCAAAACCTTGTCCATGCGTTTAAAAGAAATGGAGCAAGAGGGTTTAATTTCAAAAAACGTGGATTCTTCCAAATTTCCGGTCAAATGCGAATATTCATTAACGGAAAGCGGAAAAGAATTGGTGGATATTATTCAATATTTGAAAGTGTGGGGCAATAAGTGGATTACAAAAAACGAGGTTTGCCAAAACACATTGTGCATCGCGTGCCCGACGGAAAAGGAACATAAAAAATAAGATGGCGGCGGACGTTTTCACGAATCAGGCGCGGAATATTTAACAAATGTCCGATAAATCTTTAATTTTTAATAAATCTCTAATTTCTAATAAATCTTTAATTTCTAATAAATCTCTAATTTTTAATAAATCTCTAATTTTTAATAAATCTCTAATTTTTAATAAATCTCTAATTTCTAATAAATCTCTGATTTCTAATAAATTTCTGGTTTCTAATAAATCTCTGATTTCTAATAAATCTTTAATTTCTAATAAATCCTTAATTTCTAATAAATCTTTAATTTCTAATAAATCCGCCGGCTCGTTTTCTTTTAAGTTTTTTGATATTTTTTGGCGGCCTGTTTTAACTCATTCAAATCATGGACAAAATCCGTCAGGGTTTCTAAAATCATCAAATTGACGGATTCCCCCGGCGTTTGAATTCGAAAATCCGTTCGAATGCCGATAATCGGCTTTTTTTGAGCGTAAGCGTAACCCAGCTCCCAAGCCGTTCCCGAGTCCACGTCCGTTCCGTCCAAAACGGCGACAACCAAATCGCTTTTTTGAAGCCCGGAAAAACAATTGTTAAAAATCAATTTGTGCCGGCGCTCGTCGCGTTGGCCTTTGTCGTCTTGGGCGTCTTCCTGCGGCAGAAACACTGAAAAACCAAGTTCTGTTAACATCTTTTGAATTTTTTCATTAAAATCTTTCTCGGCCTGTGAAAAAAGGGCGCCCGCTAAATAAACTTGAACCATTTTAAGAACTCCGGATAAAATAAGGAAACATCTGATAAAATAAAGAAACTCCTGATAAAATAAAGAAACATCTGATAAAATAAAGTCGGCGCCGGAATATAAAAAAGTTGCCGAAAAGAAATACCAAAAAAAATAACAAAAAAAATAACAAAAAAAATACCAAAAAATACCAAAAATATCGGAAAGAAGTTGTTGATAAAAAATGTTGATAAAAAAGAAAAAAAAGCGTTTTTCGGAATCATTGGAAAAATCAGTCGTTTAACCGATTTGAAAAACGCTCGCATGATGTCGGAAGCGTGGCGGAAACGGTTTTGTCATTATTGATTGGTCCTTTTCCTTCTTTTTCTCTTTTCTTTTTTTCATAATTGCGGTCGTAAAGCA
>JAVESN010000114.1:0-3852 GCA_034006575.1 Methanimicrococcus sp. | reverse complement strand
TCGTTTAACCGATTTGAAAAACGCTCGCATGATGTCGGAAGCGTGGCGGAAACGGTTTTGTCATTATTGATTGGTCCTTTTCCTTCTTTTTCTCTTTTCTTTTTTTCATAATTGCGGTCGTAAAGCAGCGCCGCGTTTAAAACGACTAAAACGGAGCCGACGTTGTGAACAAGCGCGCCGGTGACCGGGTTTAAAACGCCCGTGACGGAGAAGTAAATCGCAACGGCGTTGATAATCATTGAAATGACGATGTTGAATTTGATGGTTTGAATCGTGGCGTTGGAGAGGCGTTTTAAATACGGAATTTTTTCGATGTCGTCGCCCATTAACGCGATGTCGGACGCGTCAATGGCGATGTCGCTTCCCATACTGCCCATCGAAACCCCGACATCCGCCGTTTTTAAGGCGGGCGCGTCGTTTACCCCGTCGCCGATCATACAAACGACATGTCCGGCCTCTTTCATTTTTTGAATTTCAGACACTTTGTCCGCCGGCAAGAGTTCGGCGTAAACGGTTGTGATGCCGACTTGGGACGCGAAATAATCCGCCGTCTGTTTGTGGTCTCCGGTTAATAAAACAACGTTTGTGTTCATCTCTTTTAACTCGTCCACCATCTCTTTTGCCGTCAAGCGCAACGTGTCGGAAAGCGCGACAACGCCGATGATTTTTTTATCCGCCGCGATTAAAACGGACGCTTTGCCTTCCCGCCTCAGCCTGTCCAGCTCATCGTGAACACTATCCTCCATTAAAATCCCGAAATCCGCCATAAATCCGGCGTTGCCGCAAATCACGGAGCGATGATTCACGGTCGCCTGAACGCCTTTTCCGGGAGTCATGGAAAAATCAAAAGCTTCGGGGAGGGAAAATTCCGAATTTTTAGCGTGCGCCGCAATGGCTTTTCCGAGAGGGTGCTCGGAATAGGATTCAACTGCCGCCGCCAACGTTAAAATTTGCTCGTCCGAAAAGGAGGAATCAAAGGAGCGAACGTCGCTGACGGTTAAATTTCCGTGCGTTAAAGTGCCGGTTTTATCAAAAGCGATGCTGTCAACTTTTCCCATGTTTTCAAGTGCTTCTCCAGATTTGATGAGAACGCCGTGTTTGGTCGCCTGGCCGATGGCGGCGACAATGGATGTCGGAGTCGCCAACGCCAAAGCGCACGGACAAAAGACAACCAAAACGGTGACGGCGCGCACCAACTCCCCGGTCAGGAAATAAGCGCCGATGGCGATTAAAAGCGCGACTGGGACCAGCCATGTCGCCCATTTATCGACAATGCGCTGCATCGGCGCTTGATTGTTTTCGGCGTCTTGAACCAATTGGATGAGTTTTTGAAGAGAAGAATTCTCTCCGACTTCCGTTGCCCGAATGTCGATTGAGCCGAAACGATTGATGGTGCCGCAAAAAACGTCGTCTCCTGTCTTTTTGTCAATCGGGAGAGATTCGCCGGTGATGACGGATTGGTCAACGGACGTGTTCCCCGAAATAATTTCACCGTCCACCGGAATGGTTTCTCCGGGAAGAATGCGCAAAATATCTCCGCGTTTAATTTCTTCGGCCGGAACCATTTCTTCAACACGGACTCCGTTTTTAGAAATCAAACGGCGTCCTTGCGTCGGCGCCAAATGAATGAGTTTTTGAATTCCTTTTTTAGAGCGCTCCACCGTTTTTTCCTCTAAAATCGCGCCAAGCGCCATAATGAAAGCCACTTCGCCGGCCGCGAAAAGTTCGCCGATATAAATTGAAGCCACCATCGCGATACAAATTAAGAGCGCCGAAGAAATCCATCTTTGCCGAATCAACCGTGTCAGAGCCAAGTAAAGAAGCGGAAAACCGCAAATGGCCACCGTCACCCAAGCGGGGTCAAAGAAAACTTCTTTTTGAGTTATGAAAATATAAAAACTCGGAATTAAAAAAAGACCGCCGAGAATCGTCATTGTTGTTCCGCTGAGAAAGTCAAACGCTTTTTTCATGAAAGACATAAAAATCCCTTATAATTACAAAGTGAATTCAAAAAGATAACATAAATTAAATTAAAGTTGTTTTAAAACATATAAGTAATTTACCGATATCGATTTAACACAGCAAATAAACAAAATATGAAAAATTATAACGAAATGAAATATTTTACATAACATAGGCACCCAAACATTTCAAAACGTAAAATTAAAATAAAAAAACGATTGCAAAAAAAGGAATTAAATAAAAAGCGAGAATCATAAAAAAGTTCAAAGTAATAACATCGATAAACGAAATAAAGAGAAAAGAAAAGAGAAATAAAAGAGTAAATCAAATAAATCCGATTCGAATGAAAAAAATAATTCTGTAATGAAAAAAATTCACAAAAAACGAGCCGACGGTAAAAATTCGGCAATGGAAAAACGATTCAACGATGAAAAAGAATTTCAAACAGCGACCGCGTTTTCAAAAAGCGCCGCGCCCAAACGGTAGAAATAAAATCGCGTTTTTTGAAAATTTAAAAGAACCGATGATTGCTTTTGATATATTATTATAAATTATATAAAACGGGTGTTCGAATCTCTTCGGGTCCGTTTCTTAAATTTTTTATTTTATGCGGACTTTTTAAAAAATAAATATGGAAAATTGTCGGGATTTTTCAAACGGATTAAAAAATGAAAAAAGAATCAAAGAAAAAAAAAGAAAGAGAGAAAAGGAAACCAAGAACTTTAAATGATTAAAATATATATATCAAAATTCATTAACGCATAATATAAATTTTAAAAGGAAAAAATATGATTAAAGTCGGAATTGTCGGGGCTTCCGGGTATACGGGAGAAGAATTGCTTCGCCTTTTGGCGGGACACTCAAATGCGGAAGTCGTTGTTGCAACAGCGCGCTCTGTTGCCGGAAAGAAAGTGTCCTCCGTTCATGAAAATCTCAAAGGGGTTTGTGATTTGGATTTTGAAGCGCCGGATTATGAGAAAATAAAAAAAGAGTGCGATGTCGTCTTCATGGCGGTTCCGCACGGAACGGCGATGGACGCGGTTCCGGAAATATTGACCGACAGCCGATGCAAAGTGATTGACTTGAGCGCGGATTATCGTTTGAAAACGGATGTTTTTGAAAAGATTTACAACATGAAACACAAAGCTCCGATGGATGCCGTGTACGCGATTCCGGAAATACACACGGAAGTCAACGCCGATTTAAAAGACAGATTGATCGCAAATCCGGGTTGTTTTCCGACAGGCGCAACGCTTGCGGCCGCCCCGCTTGCCGCTGCGGGTCTTTTAGAGTCGGTCATATTCGATTCCAAAACGGGCGTGACCGGCGCCGGAAATTCCCCGTCCGCCACGTCGCATTATCCGAATTTGGCGGAAAACATAATTCCGTACAAGTTAACCGCGCACCGGCATTTGGTGGAGATGGTTCAAGAGATTTCGCGCCTTCAACCGGGTTTTGAGAATGTGTCATTTACCCCGCACGTGATTCCGGTTTCTCGCGGCATTTTAACAACCGCCCACATCACAACGACAAAAAAGCTGACGACCGACGAAGTCAAAAAGATGTATGAAGATTATTATGAGGGAAAAACGTTCATTCAATTCGCAAAAACCGCTCCGTCGCTTTTAAACGTGCGCGGCTCAAACTTCTGCCACATCGGAATGGAAGCCGACGAGAGAAACAACCGCGTGGTCGTCTTATCGGCGATTGACAATTTGGTCAAAGGCGCCTCCGGACAAGCGATTCAAAATATGAATTTAATTTACGGGCTGAAAGAAACGGAAGGATTGGAAGCGCCGGGATTGATTTAAGAAAAACGAAATCAAAAAAAATAAATTCAAAAAATAAAAAGACCAAAGAAGATTAAAACGAAATCAAAGAAGATTAAAA
>JAVESN010000073.1:0-8773 GCA_034006575.1 Methanimicrococcus sp. | reverse complement strand
CAAAGAAGATTAAAACGAAATCAAAGAAGATTAAAAGAATGGAATCGATATCTCAATAAAAGGGTCGGAGGAAAAAAAATGATTCAAGAAATCGGCGGCGGCGTTTGCGCTGTTTGGGGTGTGAAAGCTTTCGGGATTAAAGAAGGGAAAAAGGGATTGGCCGTCATTGTCGCCAAAGGAAGCGCGGCCGGCGTTTACACCAAAAATAAAGTAGTTGCCGCGCCCGTTATTGTAACGAAGGAAAAGTTGGAATCCAACGGCGGGCAATTGGAAGCGGTGATTGTCAACAGCGGCAACGCCAACGCTTTTACCGGCGAAGACGGGTTGAAAGACGCGAATAGCATGGCGGAGATGCTGGCCGTCAAACTCGGCGCGGATCCGAAATACATCGGAGTCGCGTCAACCGGCGTTATCGGGCGCAAACTGCACATTGACATCATAAAGGAACAAATCGATAAGGTTTTGCCGAATCTTTCCAATTCGACCGAAGCGAATGAGGAGACGATGAAAGCGATTATGACCACCGATTTGGTTCCCAAAGGATATGCGGTTGAAGTCAAAACCTCTGCCGGAACATACCGTATCGGCGGCATCACCAAAGGCTCGGGCATGATTGAGCCGAACATGGGAACGATGCTGGCGTTTATTTACACGGACGCCGCCGTTGAATCAAACTCGTTGAGCGCGTCTTTAAAAGAGGCAGTTCAAAAAACATTCAATCGGATTGTGGTGGACGGCGACACCAGCACAAACGATATGTGTTTGCTGACGGCCACCGGAAAATCGGGTTTTGCGATTGATTCAAACCAAAAAGCGGAATTGAAAGAATTCCAAAACGCTTTAGAAACCGTCATGCGCGAACTTGCGAAAATGATTGCCAAAGACGGGGAAGGCGCGACAAAATTAATCGAATGCACCGTGACCGGCGCCGCTTCCGAAAAAGACGCCGTTTTCGCGGCAAAAGCAATCGTTCGCTCTCCGCTCGTCAAAACGGCCGTATTCGGCAACGACCCGAATTGGGGAAGAATCGTCGCCGCCGCCGGTTATTCAGGAGCCGAATTCAATCAAACGAAAATATCATTGACGTTGTCCGATAATGAAAAATCCATCACGTTGGTGGAAAGCGGGAAATTGATTAAAAATGACGAAACCGCCTTATCGGAATTAAAACAAATCATGCGCGCAAAAACCATATTCATCCAAGCCGACTTGGGCGCGGGAAAAGAAACGGCAACCGCGTGGGGCTGCGATTTGACATACGATTACGTAAAAATCAACGCGGATTACACGACATAAATAATAAAACAAGACGGGAATCCGCGGAAAAAAGTCAGCCCGTATTTGAGGAATTTTATTGAAAATCCCAAATACGACCGCTCATTTTCGATTTTTTTGTAAGCGTTGCGAACAAACAAAATCGGAAATTTGCGGATTCGGCCAAGAAAAATCAAATAGAAATAACACCCGTTTTTTTCGTTTTTAGCTTTTGAAAAATTGCGGAACGATTTCGCTGTTTGGCGCGCGTGATTTTTGTTGAAATGCCCGTCTTATTTTTATATTTCAGTTTTGTCAGCGTTTTTGTTTTGCGGTGTGGTCAGCATTTTTTAGTTTGTATTTTTGGTTTGCATTTTTGGTTTGCGGTTTGAGTTTTCATATTGCGTCTGCATTTTGAGTTTGCAGTTTGCATCTGTAACAAAATGTTTTCAAAAACGGAATTTTTGATTTTTCGTGAATTTCCTTTTGAAAACAAGACAGGCATCCGCGGAAAAACTTTATCGGGCTGTATTTGAAGAACTTTATTGAAAATCCCAAATACGACCGCTCATTTTCGATTTTTTTTGTAAGCGTTGCGAGCAGAAAATAATCGGAAATTAGCGGATTCACACCATAGATATCAAAAAAATAACATCTGTTTTTTCTATTTTCGTTTTTAAAAAACAGACTCCCCTTTCGCTGTATGGCGCGCGTTTTTTTCTTTTATTTGCCGCCCGTATTTTAAAATGACAGGAAACGCCGGAAATTTTAAAATAAAAAAAGAAAAAGGAAAAAAGAAATGAAAGAAAAAAAGAAACGCTAAAAAAAGTAAAAAAAAAGAAAACTCCCTCAAAATTACTGAGGGATATTGCATTCTTTAACGATTTCGGGCTCGTTGGGTTTTGTCAAGGAGCGGGAAATCACGACGTTTGTGACAAACGCTTTTGCAAACGGCTGTTTTCTCATGGAAATCGCGTAACCGTCCGCCATGGGGGAGACTTTAAAACGGGTTGTTTTTGTAATCTCGCCGCAGTCGCATTTCACGTCCGCCGTAAAACCTTTCAAAAGCGAGAAGTCTTTGACTTGACAACGGCTGAGCTCGATGTAATTGTCGTTGTCAACCACACCGTTCCAAAGAAAAGGCGTCGGCAAATAAACGTGCTTAATCGCGTCTTTTGAGCTGTCCCCTTCCGCTTTAAGAGTGGTTTTTAAATCCGGCAATTGATCGGAGATTTTCTTGATTTCCGGAGCGGATTTCCTTTCGGGAGCGAGAATCTTGTACTCATCAACGGACGCGCCGAGCATTGAAACGGCTTCTTTTGAAACCGCTTCAAAATCCAACGCCGAGCCGCCGACGGCCGTTAAAAGGTCGGATAAAGCCTTAAAACCGGTTTGCGGCATTTCGCCGGCGGCGGCTTTCGTTTGAATCAAACGGCCTTCCGAATTCATAACGGAGCCTTTCTTTTTATAAAACGGTTCAGTCGCAATCACAACATCCGCAAAACCGCAAATCGAAGAATCGCGAGATGAAATCGCAATCACATGCTCCAAATTCTTAAACGTTTCACGAATATTCTCATTCAAACAAATGTCAATCAAATCCGAATCCAAACAAACCAAAACTTTCAAGTCGCCCGTCTCCATCTGAGAAACGATGTCGTCAAAAGATTGTTGCTTCGTATGCTTTGACAAATAACCGACGCCGGTCGCGTTCATAAACGGACGCATGAAAAGGAACTTGGACTTGTTGCCGGCCAATTCGACCAACTCGGCCAATCTTTTCGCGTGCGTGTACGGCGTCAAGTCCGAAACGACAACGGTTTCTTCATCCGGCTTAAACTCGGACAAATCGTAAAGGCTTGCGTCCGGCTCCAAAATCACGTTTTGAGACGCAATCGGCAATTCCTTTAAACCGAAAGAGACGATTTCCGCGCCCTTCTGCTTGGCGTGAACCAAACGCCGGATCAAAAGCGGATAAGACACGTACGGATCCGCGAAAAGATAAATTTTCTTCGCCGTTTCCACATCGTCGTACGTCGCGTCGCGGCCTGTGTACGCGTGAAGCTTTCCGATGTCTTTAAACAAGCCGGTCATTCCGGTGTTCGCGGGCGTTCCCAACTTCTCCCCGATTTTCATGAAAGCCAAATGTTCTTCATTCGTCGTTCCGCCGATGGAAAGAAGCGCGATATGAGAGGGACTCGTCTTTTTCAAAATCTCTCCCGCTTTTAAAACGGCTTCTTCCGTCGAGACGGCTTTTCCCTCAACGCTTGAGACGGCCGGACAATAATGAGAAGCCAGCTGAACGCCGAAACGACAAAGCTTTCCCTGGTTGACCGGAGAAACTTTTCGATAATCAATGTTTAAAATCGGAGCGCCGCAAGACGTCCCCGTTTTAACGGCTTTTGTCTCCAACTCCCTCATATAAACGCCGCACCCAAAACCGCAGCCGTAACAAACCGTGGAGTAAACATTTTCTTTAAATTTCGGATCGATAAGTTCAGTCATTTACTGCACCTCCTCTAATTTGACATCAAAGAAAGGAGGCGTCCTGTCATCCATTCCCGTGATGAAATTCAATTCGTCCTGCATCGGATCGGCAAACTTCCTGTAAAGGCGCGCCAACGGAATGTCTGCCGGACAAACGTCTGAGCATTGGCCGCACCCGACACAAGAATCCATCAAGTGAAGGAAACGAATCATGTGGAACAATGAAATATCGTAATTGTCCACCGGATCATTAAAGACCGTGCATTTGGCTTCCGGCCCGCAAGCGCAAGGCGGACAAACGGCTTTGCACGCGCCGCAGGAAATACAATTCTCAAGCTCTTTTTTAAACTCTTGAAGCGTTTGGCTTTTCAACGGAACAAAAATATCTTCTTTTGTTTTCGCTGACATTTTGAGCATGATACCGTTGACTTTACCGCGCGCTTCGGCGGCGGGCTCGCTGGCTTCCTTCACTTCGGCGTATCCGCCGGCGACGGCGTTTCTTAAAAACTCCGCGCCTTTTTCCGTCATGACTTCAACGAAAGTGCCTTTTCCGAGATAATCCGGCATAACGCCCCAATTGCCGCAAGCCAAATCGGCGTTGGTCGCGATTTTAACGACACAATACCGGCAGTTTTCACGGCGGCCGTTGTCTTCTTCTTCCAACTCGTCGATGGATTGAGAGTGATGCTCGCCATCCGCGGTTTCTAAAATCAATTTTCCTTTTTCGATTTCTTCTGCGCGAACTTCGTCCGGATTGACGCCGTAAACCTCTTCGGTGACTTTTCGGATTTTATACGGCATCATCGTTCCGCCGCAGTTTAAGCCGATTGTGAAAATTTTATCCCCGTCAATCACATTGCGCTTTTGCTGCTCGCGAATACCGCGCACGTCGCAAGGCTTAGCGGCCAAAGCAATCGTGGTGTCGTTTTGGAATTGGCGCAAATATTTGGTTGGATTGGAAATCAACATGTGCATTGAACCGACCGACGCGTAAACATCGTTAACGTCAGACGTCAAAACCGGAACCGCCTCATATTGATTGGATTTTTTCAAAACGACAACGTTTTCAACGAGCCCCTTTTCAAGCGCTCCGGCCAAAACGGATGTGACCAAACCGCCGGATCCGCCTTCTTTTCGAACGTCTTCGCGAACCGACCACCCGATGTATTTGCCGCCGACAACGATATCGGACGGTTTTAAAAGATCCCCGACGGTTGACGGCGCCGGAGGTTTCTTTTCGGGCGGTTTTCCCGCGGGAGGCGCGGCGGGCGCTTTGTTTTCCGGTGCCGCCGTTGACGCGGGCGGTGCGTTTTCCGGTGCCGCCGTTGACGCAGGCGGTGCGTTTTCCGGTGCAATCGGTGCGGGCGCTGTGTTTTCCGGCGCAGTCGCGGACGCGGGCGTTGTGTTTTCAGACATTTAAACCACCCCGTCCTTGCGAAGCGGACTCGGCCCGAGCGCTTTGACTTTATCGACCATTTCCGTGACGAACTCGGAAAATTGCTGTCCTTCGGACGCCGAAATCCATCGAAGCATTAAGCGGTCGTCTTCCAAGCCCATTTCATTTAACATGGATTTAACGAATTTGTATTTGACAAGCGTTTTATCGTTGCCGTTGACATAGTGGCAGTCGCCGATATGGCAGCCGGTAATTAAAACGGCGTCCGCGCCTTCTAAAAACGCGGTGTATATGTGAACCGGATCCACCCGGCTGGAGCACATCACACGAACGACGCGCACATTTGTCGGCTGCTGGAATCTGGAAACCCCCGCGCCGTCGGCACCGGCGTAAGAACACCAATTACAGCAAAACATAACGATTTTTGGAATGAAATCGCCGGAAGAGGCACAGCTCTCGGCAGTTTTAACCTCAGACATCAGTTCACCTCCTCTTCAAAATAAAACACACTCTTAACCTGGGAAAGCAATTGAACATTATCAAAGTGAGATTGGTCAATCGCGCCCGTCGGACAAGCCATGGCGCAGCTGCCGCATCCTTTGCAAGCGGCCGGATTAATCACGGACCGAAGCGCCTTAAAAGACAATCCTTTTTGCGTCACCACTTTTTCTTCCAAAGTAATGGCGTGATACGGACACACCTCGGCGCACGCCCCGCATCCGACGCAAATGCTCTCATCCACGGAGGAGAGTTCGGCCGGAGACAAAAGCATGTCTCTTGAGAGAATCGTGCAGGCGCGAGAAGCCGCCGCTTGCGCTTCGGAGACGGATTCCTCAAACAACTTGGGGAATTGCGCCAGACCGCAAACGAAAACGCCGTCCGTCCCAAAGTCGACCGGCCGGAGCTTGGGATGAACTTCCATGAAGAAACCGTCTCGTGTGAGCGGAACTTTCATCATCGGGGCCACCACGCGATTTCCTTCTTCGGCGACGGTCGCCGCGCTGAGCACGACGCAATCCGCGTCCAAGTTGAAATGCAAATTCATGGTGCGGTCGTGAATCAAAACCGAATTTCCGGAAACGACCGGCGGTTCGTCTTTATCGTACATCAAAAAGTGAACGCCGAGTTTTCGCGCTTTGGTGTACTCTTCTTCGTACATGCCATACGTGCGAATGTCGCGGTAGAGAATATAGACGTTCGCGTCCGGATTTTGCTCTTTGTACAAGACGGCGTTTCGGACGGAATTGGTACAGCAGATTCGGGAGCAGTACGGCCGCTCATCGTTTCGGCTTCCGGCGCATTGAATGAAAACGACATTCTTAAAGCCGCCTTCGTTTTTATCAATCATCTCCTTGAATTCAAGCTGCGTTTTGACAATCGGATTTTCCATGTATCCGAAAAGGCCGGGCTGTTTTAATTCATGGGCGCCGGTGGCAATGAGAATGACGCCGAAATCCAACTCTTTTGCGGGCTTGCCGTCCGTTATGATTTGTCCTTTGAAGTTGCCCACGGATCCGCTGACATCTTCCATGACGGAATTGTAATGAATATGAATCTTGTCATTGGATTTTGCTTTTTCAATCAAGGATTTTAATTGGGGTTGATAACTCAAAAGGTTCTTGATGTTTCCGCCGAGCTCGCCCGTTTTTTCAATCAAATCCACTTCATAACCGTTTTCGGCCAACTCGTTTGCGGCCGTCAAACCGGCAACCCCGCCGCCGAGAACGACAGCGTTGTGAAGAAGCGGCAAGGATTGGCTGTAAAGCGGGGTGTAGTATTTGACTTTGCTCACCGCTTGGCGCACCAAATCTTTGGCTTTGTGCGTTGCTTTTTCCGGCTCGTTGTGGTGAATCCAAGAGCAGTGCTCGCGAATGTTCGCGAATTCAAAGAGCCACGGGTTAAGGCCGGCTTCCTGGCAGGTTTGCTGGAAAAGCGGCTCGTGCGTTCGAGGAGTACAGGCCGCGACCACGAAACGGTTGAGCCTGTAATCTTTAATCATGTCAAAGATTCGGCTTTGCGTGTCGTCCGCGCAGGAATACATTTCTTCTTTTGCGACAATCACGTGCGGTAAAGTTGCCGCGTAATCGACAACCGCCGGGACGTCCACAACGCCGCCGATATTGGTTCCGCACCGGCAGATAATGACGCCGATGCGCGGTTCGGGGTCCATCGGATTTTCCGGCGGAATCTCAACGACGGTCTCCAAACTTTTTCGAGCTTCGTTTAAAAGAGCGCCGGCTTGAGACGCGGCGCCGCTGGCTTGCGCGACGGACTCGGGAATGTCTTTGGGTCCTTGGGCGACGCCGGCCGTGAAAATGCCTTTTCGGCTGGTCTGCGTCGGGGATTCGGGTTTGGTTTGAACGAATCCGTATTTGTCTAATTCGACATTGAGAAGCTTGGCGAGCTCGACGGTGGATTTGGGCACTTCCAAACCGACGGAAAGAACCACCAAATCAAATTCTTCGTGAATGATTTCGTTTTCCGGCCCTTCGTATCGAAGGGAAAGAACGCCGCCGTCTTTGACGTCCACGCCGGACGGACGGGAGTTGATGAAACGAACGCCGTCGTCTTTTGCGCGAAGGGCGAATTCTTCATATCCTTTTCCGAAAGTTCGAAGGTCGATGTTAAAAATCGCGACGTCGACTTCGGGATAATGGTCTTTAATCAAACGGGATTGTTTGACGGCATAAGTGCAACAGACGGAAGAGCAGTACGCTTTGTTGATTTCCGGGCTTCTGGAGCCGATGCACTGGATAAAGGCGATCTTTTTGGGCAATTCCCCTTTGGACGTTTGGACGTGTCCCGCGTACGGACCCGAAGCGTTGGTGTATCGTTCAAATTGAAGCGCGGTGACGACATCGGGGTGGTCGAAGCGGTAGGATTCCAAGATTTGGGGATTAAACGCTTCAAATCCGGTCGCGATGATAACGGCGCCGACTTCGATGTCTTCAAATTCGTCTTTGAGGTCGTAGTTGACCGCGCCGCGCTGGCAGACTCTGGCGCAGTTGCCGCATTTTCCATTTTGAATCATGAGACAGTTGTCGGGGTCGATGGTGACGATTTTCGGAATCGCTTGCGGGAATTGGAAATAAATGGCTTTTCTTTTGGAAAGGCCTTCTTCAAATTCGTCATCGACTTTTTTCGGGCATTTCGCCAAACAATCGCCGCAGCCGACACACTTGTCAACTTCGATGTAGCGCGTCTTTTTCTTGACGGTGAGCGTGAAGTTTCCGACGTCTCCGGAAAGTCCCGTGACTTCGGAATAGGTCATTAATTTGATGTCGGGATGGCGGCTGGCCTCGACAAGCTTTGGAGAAAGAATACAAGCCGAGCAGTCCAATGTCGGAAAAGTCTTATCAAGCTGCGCCATGACGCCGCCGATAGAGGGTTTGGATTCGATTAAATAAACGCGGTAGCCGCTGTTGGCCAAATCAAGGGCGGATTGAACGCCGGCAATACCGCCGCCGATAACGGCGACTGCGCCGACGGCTTTTGCATTTGTGTTTGCCATAGTTAAGCCTCCTTTGCTTTTTGCTGAAGCGCGATGATTTTTTCTTCAAAAGCCGGATTCGTTATCATATTCATTTGAATGCCGAGTTCTTTGGGGGAATACCCAAAAGCCAATCCGAGCAATTG
>JAVESN010000013.1:0-24436 GCA_034006575.1 Methanimicrococcus sp. | reverse complement strand
TGAAATGTTTTTCTGCGGATGTCCTGTCAGTTTTTCAAAGGGATACGACGAAAAAAAAAGGAGATAGATAGGAAATAAAAAAGAAAATGAAAAACGAATAAAAAAAGAAAATGAAAAACATTTTTCCCTTTTTAAAAAATTAAAAAAATGATTAGATAACGCCTTGTTTAATCATGGCGTCGGCCACTTTCAAAAACCCGGCAATGTTCGCGCCGGCTAAAAGATTGTCTTCGTCACCGATTTCTTTTGCGGAAGATTTGGCGGCTGCGAAAATATTTTTCATAATGACTTGAAGCTTTTCATCGACTTCTTCAAAAGTCCAAGACAAACGCATCGCATTTTGTGTCATTTCTAATCCGGAGCAAGCAACACCGCCGGCATTACAGGCTTTGGCCGGACCGAAGTAAACGCCCGCATTTTGGAAAGCGGCAATGGCCTCCAGCGTGCACGGCATATTCGCGCCTTCCGCAACGAATTGAACGCCGTTTTGAATCAGAGTTTTGGCAGCGGTCTCATCAATCTCGTTTTGAGTGGCGCAGGGGAGCGCGATATCGCATTTCACATCCCAAATATTTTTGCTGCCTTCCACATATGTCGCGTCGGGATGGAATTCGACATAATCTTTAATGCGGCGGGCTTCGACTTCTTTGAGTTGCTTAACAACAGCTAAATCAATTCCGTTTTCATCATAAATATAACAGCCCGAATCACTGCACGTGATTACTTTTGCGCCGAGTTCCTGCGCTTTTTCAATGGCGTAAGTGGCAACATTTCCGGAGCCGGAGATGGCAACCGTTTTGCCTTTTAGGGTTGTGCCTTTGTCGTTGAGCATTTCCCTGACAAAATAAAGAAGACCGTAACCGGTTGCGGGCGTTCTTCCGAGACTGCCGCCGAATGTCAACGGTTTTCCGGTCAATACCCCTTGATGGCTGGCGTTTGCCAATTTGCGGTACATGCCGTACATGTAGCCGACTTCTCTGCCGCCGACACCGATATCGCCTGCCGGAATATCCACATCGGGACCGATATGTTTGTATAATTCGGACATAAAAGATTGGCAAAAGCGCATGATTTCCGCGTCGGATTTTCCTTTCGGGTCAAAATCCGCGCCGCCTTTCCCGCCGCCGATCGGCAGTCCGGTTAATGCGTTTTTAAAAGTTTGTTCAAAACCGAGGAATTTAATAATACTTTCATTGACGGTCGGATGGAATCGGATACCGCCTTTGTACGGACCGATTGCGCCGTTAAACTGAACGCGAAAACCGCGGTTGACATGAATTTTGCCGGAATCGTCCATCCAAGGGACACGGAAATAAATCATTCTCTCGGGCTCGACTATTCTTTCCAAAATTGCCGCGTCCATCAGCGCGGGTTTTTTTTCAAGAACCGGGATTAAAGAATGGAGAACTTCATTGACCGCGTTGTGAAATTCAATTTCTCCGGGATTTCTGCGTTTGACATCTTCCAAAACCATTTCGACGTAATTTTTTGCGTCCACTATTATAACCTCTATGAATAGAATTGATTTATTGTTAATAAATTTAATCGTATATAAACATTTAAAGATATGTATCTGTAGAGGGATTGTAAACCTGAGAATATGTTATTTTTGGTTTTGAAGTGATTTTTATGATGAGGGATTAACAATCAGATATCATTTAAAGAAAAAATATTTCAACGACATTCGAGCCGGAACCGAATTAATCGAAAACTTCTTTTTTAGATTTCAATTTTTCAATGATTTCATCCGTATGATAGGCGCCGATAACGTACATGATGCCCCACAGAAAAAAAACCGCGGTTTGTATCAAAGCCGCAAATACCGCCGTCATCGGGTCCGTAATGGAAGAGACGGGAGGCAAGTCTGCCTGCCAGCAATAGAAAATAAAAAGAATCCAAAGCATAGGAAAAAGAACCATAATCAGAAAAGCGATTCGAGAATTTTTTTGTTTCTTTGGCGACTCTTTTTTCCACATATAATAAAAAGAAGGAACCATTTGAGCAATAATTGTCAAAAAAACGGCAAAGCCGAGGTCTTTGGGGCGCCAATTTCCGGCATAAATATAAATGAAAAGGATAAGCAATCCGAGAATGCAGAGAATAAATCCTGCCGCACCGATTTTTTTAATTTTAGAGTTCATAAAAATCAAATTACTATTGAATTAAATTGAGAAAGATATATGAAGTTTTTGTTTTGAATTCTATAATATATGAACCTCTAAAATATAAATAGCATGTTGAGAGATTTAAACTTTTTTGAATTTCTCAACCATTTCATCCGTATAAAAAGAGATGAGACGGATGAATATTCCGGCAACAAACATGGATCCGGAGAAACGTAAAATCCATATTAAATAATCAGAATATTGAACAGATTCAAAATTTGGGGGAGAAGACAAAATGTATTGAACGGCAAACAAAAGCCATAAAATAATAACAAGAGATGAGAGAAGTATTTGAAGAAAAATATTTTTTTGCAAGATCTCTTTTCGGCCGGATATGACATCAATAAGTAATCCCCCGATAACCAAACCGAAAATTCCGGTCAAAAAATATATTGTATTCAATGATAGTTCAAAAATCTCAAAATCAAAAGCCGGATAAGATATAAGAAAGAGATAACAAAGCAAGAAGCAAATCAATAAAAAAAAAGATTTAGACCTTCTGTTTTTCGTTTGTTTTTTTGAAAATTCAGTACATTCCATGATATCACCATTAAAAAATAATAGAGATGAGGTAAACCTCATCAAATTTATAATTTACAAATCATATCCAATAATATTTCAGCGACCCGATTTGAATATAACCGGGCAACCCTGCTATATAAGCTGCAATCATTGCATACAGGACCGTAATTGTTATACTGTCATCCGCCGCTTTACCAAATTTATAATAAGCTTTCATTCCATATTTGACAAGGGCTCCAACTGCGCCGGCAGCGATCGTACCGATTCCGGGAACCGCATAAGCAATTAACGCTGCGAGTGCACCGGCCACATTTCCTGTATCCTCAAATACAAATTCAGCATCATCGGGACTCAGATATATGTAAAACCCGCCCGTAACATTATTTCCGAATGTTTGAATATAACTGCCATCCCAAAATTCGTAATAGGCTCTTGAAAGAGAGTTAACAACATCTTTTGAATCTTTAATGTTTTTTGAATCTTTAAAATCGGTGACCACAAAATCGGTTTTTGAAATTAAATCTTCTTGTTTGACAAAAGCAAAATTCGTTTTGCTTTCATCTTGAACATCCGGGCGCGCAATAAGATATAAAACGGAATCGTCTCCCGTTTTTACCAATGATATTTTTTCGTCCGGAGAATCGTATAAAATTTCAACGTTTTCAAGAGCTTTTTCATACATTTTTTCTTGATATTTGAGATCAACTTCGGCATTAACGGCCGGAATAAAAGCCATACTAAAAACCAACATCATTAAAAGAACAGATATTGATTGAAACAAATTCTTTTTTTTCATAGTCTCACCTTTAATTATTTTCTACAAAGTATATAAAACAATTGTATAACAATTGTTACTAAAAAGGCATCTTAAATCTTAGAAAGAGCCGCAAAATAATAAACGAAACAGACAGAATAAAGCCGTTTTTAAATAATATTAAAAGATATGAAAATCTAAAAAATAAAAAAAGGAATAAATAGGAGAAGATATCTGAAAAATTAAATATCGAATTTTAAAAATGATTAAAGGATAATATTTGTGATTTATCCTTTAATCCATCCGTTGACAAGCTCTTCGTGTTCATTCATCCATTCGCGGGCGATATCTTTGGGTTCTCCTTTGCCGTTTTCAATCGCGTCCATCAAACTGCCCAATTCCTCTTCGCTCAATTTGAAATTTTTAAGAAACGCGGCGGCTTCCGGCATGTCTTCTTCAAAACCGATACGAGAATATTTGTGGATGTTCTCAGACGCACCAAAAGAGCCTTTGGGGTCTTGAAGAACTTTTAAATCCCAGCGGGAAAATTTCCAATGAGGCGCCCATCCGGTAACCACAATCGGCTCGCCGGCGTCAATGGCTTTTCCAAGAGACGCCGTCATAGCCGGACCGCTGCTGCTGATAAGCGTATACTCAAGATCATACGCTTCAATAGCTCGTTCGGCAGCCGTCATCAAACCGGCGCCGGGATCGATTCCGACGATTCGCCCGCCGAACATATCCTTATTGGCGTTCAACTCTTCGATGCTGTCAATTTCAACATAAGCCGGAACAATCAGACCCAACAAAGCGTCTTCGTAGACAACCCCCAAATCCGTGAGATTGTTTTCGTATTGATTTAAATAATTTTCATGCGTGACGGGAAGCCAAACATCTAAGAAAACATCGCTGCTTCCGCTCGCGACCGACGCAAAAACCGGAGCGGCGTCTGCCATTGTCAATTCGGCCGTATAATTCATTTTATCCTCAAGAATGACGGCGGCCAAATTCGTCATGGCGATTCCTTCCGCCCAATTGACATAAACGAATTGAACGGTTCCTTGCGTATCGGGCTTTTCATCGTCAATACAGCCCGCCGCAATAACCGCGATGAGCAAAACGACTAAAATCCATAGATTGATTTTTTTAAACATAAATATACTCCATTAAATTTTTTCAAACATATTTATTTACACTTCTTTTTCGGAAACGTTGGTTACACTTCTTTTTCGGAAGCGTTTGACAAAAAATTTTGAAGGAAAGATTTGACGGTTTTCAGGCGCCCCGTCCCGAGCTGTTGCGTCACGCGATCTAAAATGATGGCCAAAATAACCACGGCAAGACCCCCCTCAAACCCTTTCCCGATGTCCATTTGAGTGATGCCCTCATAGACGACCCTTCCCAAACCGTCGGTGCCGACCATGGCCGAAATAACGACCATCGAAAGCGAAAGCATAATCGTTTGATTCAAACCCGACATAATGGTCGGAACGGCGAGGGGAAGTTGAACTTTTGATAAAAGCTGCGTCTGCGTCGCCCCAAAAGATTTGGCCGCTTCCACCACATCCGCCGGTACCTGCCGAATTCCCAAATTGGTCAAACGGACGATGGGAGGCATGGCGAATATAATCGTCGCAACCGCCCCCGGAACTTCTCCCAAATCAAAAAAATAGAGAGCGGGAATGAGATAAACGTAAGCCGGCATCGTTTGCATAAAATCCAACACCGGCCGAATAAATTTATCGGCGGCGCCGCTTTTTGACATCAAAATACCGAGCGGCAAACCGATGACAAGCGCAATGGAAGCCGAAGCCGTCACCAAAGAAAGCGTCAACATCATCTTCTCCCAAAGACCGAGATTATAAATCAGAAGAAGCCCGAGACCGGTAAAAACAGCCGTTTTTTTCCCCGCCAATCCGCCCGCCAAAAGGACAAGAAGAAGGATGAAAATAAAAACGGGCATCAGAGACAAAAAAAGATAAATGCTTCCAATCGTTGTCGAAAGAAATCCTTCCGCCACGGAAAAGAAAACATCGAAATTTTGAGTCGCCCAAGAAACGGCGTCTTCTGCAAAAGAGCCGATTGGAATTTTTGAAAAACTCACAAATATCACTCCTCCGTTTCCCCGGCAATTCCCGCAAGAACGGAAGAGCGGACGATAATGCCGTTCAATTTTTTATTCGAATCGATGACCGCGACCGGATAAGGAGAGTTGAGCGACAGAGGAATAATCTCATGAATGGTCGCATCGGGAGAAACCGTTTGAATATTCGAATCGACAACGGATCTTAAATCGCCCTTTCCTTCCCGAATTAAAGCGGAAATCGAATCGATTGTAACGATTCCGCATAAAACGCCGTTTTTGTTCGTGATAAAAAGGCTGGAAAATCCCAAACGTTTCATTTGGCGAGCCGCCGTTAAAACGCCCGATCTTTCCATAACAATCGCTTCGGCATCGCGCATAACGGAAGAAGCCGTAATTGTTTTGGCGCGATTGACATCTTGCGTGAATTCACGGACATAATGATCCGCCGGATTTTGAAGAATTTCTTCGGCCGTTCCGATTTGCACAATTTGTCCGTCTTTCATAATGGCAATCCGATCACCGATTTTAAGCGCTTCATCCAAATCGTGCGTGATAAAGACAATCGTTTTTTTCATTTTCTGTTGCAAAGACAACAATTCATTTTGCATTTCTTTACGGATTAAAGGGTCAAGCGCGCTGAAAGCTTCGTCCATTAAAAGAATGTCGGCGTCTGTCGCAAGCGCTCTTGCCAAACCGACACGTTGTTGCATTCCGCCGGACAATTCTTCGGGAAACGCATTTTCATACCCGCTTAAACCGACAATCTCAAGCGTTTCTCGCGCTTTTTGGAGACGTTTTTTTGTCTCTATTTTTTGAATTTCAAGACCGAAAGCCGCGTTTTCCAAAATGGTTTTATGCGGCAAAAGCGCGAAATTTTGAAAAACCATCGCGGTTTTTTCTCGCCGAATTTTTCGCAAATCCGCGGAGGACATTTTTGTTATGTCCTGCCCGTCAATCAAAACTTTGCCGCTTGTCGGATCGATTAAACGGTTTATACAACGGATAAGAGTGGATTTTCCGCTTCCGGAAAGCCCCATGACAACAAATATTTCTCCTTCTTCGACCGAAAAAGAAAGACGATTCACACCCACGCTGTGCTTGTGCTCTTTTAAAAGGGTTTCTTTTCCGACACCGTTTTCCAGCAAAGGAATAACTTTTTTTGGCGACGCCCCGAATATTTTATACAGATCTTTTATTTCAATTTTTGACATACATTTCCAAATTAAAAAAGATACAACCTTATAAAAAGATTGTGTTGTATCTTTTGAAAATCAAAAAAGAGGATGTATTAACAGATCGTAAAAAAGAAAACGATTGTGAGGATTCAAAAAATGTGATGGCGGATCGTAGAAAATGGTTTGGAATCAAAAAAGAGATATTTTTGAAAAAGTCAAGGAGGGGGATATAAAAAGTTTTGAAAATTAAGAAAAAAATGGAATCAAAAAAGAGGATGTATTGACAGATCGTAAAAGAGATATTTTTGAAAAAGTCAAGGAGGGGGATATAAAAAGTTTTGAAAATTAAGAAAAAAATGGAATCAAAAAAGAGGATGTATTGACAGATCGTAAAAGAGATATTTTTGAAAAAGTCAAAGAGGAGGATATAAAAAGTTTTGAACTCTTTCGTGGCAACCTTCGTCTCCGACATAATACAAAACATTCCCTTCGGAAAGAACGGCGTACGGTCCGGGAGAGAGAAACATATCATCCCCGCTGCGAATACCGATAATCGTTGCCGCCGTATTATGCCAAAAACGACATTCCGAAAGATTTTGTCCGAGAACGGATGCCTTTGGGGTCACTTCGATATCAAATACGGAAAAAGGATTAAAGGATTGGAATCGTTCCATTCGGTACACCAGGTCGGATACCAGTTCTTTTAATTCATTGTTTTGAGCCGTTTGCCGATCCAAATTGTTTAATATATTTTGTTTCAAATCGCTCATTTGACTGACGGCATCAAATTTATCGATGTATTCCGCCGCGCGTTTTTTAGATTTAATAAGAACCCCGCTTCCCTTCGTCGTTTCCACGATATTCATGTCGGCCAAAACCCACACAGCGCGTCGTGCCGTTTCGGAAGAAACACCGTATTGGCTGGCCAAAGCGGAACGCACGTAAATTTTTTCCCCTTCCGGATAATCCCCGCGCGCTATTTTTGCGGCAATGTCTGCGGCAATTTGTTGATATTTCGGAATTTTTACTTTCATACGACACCTCAAAACCGTGAAAATTAAACCGACTCAAAAAGTCCGTGAATGATTTGTCAATCCGATAAGCTCCCGGAATGATTTATAGATATTCCCGAAAGTTTTATGAAATATTCATCCACCCGCCCCCAAAAAACATCTCCCAAAAAATCGAAAAAAAGAAGAAATGGGATATGTCCGAAACGGAGTGAAATATAGAGAAAAACAAAACAAAAAAATAAGTAAAAAATAAGTAAAAAATAAAAGAAAAATGAATGTGTTTCATTTTTCAACTTGGTGTCTTATTTCTTTTTTTGGTATCTGTAAATTCCGTAAAAGAGGAATAAAACGAACAGAGGAATTAAAAACCAATCGATGCCAAAGCGAGTCGTCTTGTCCTGTGAGCTGTCCTCCTCTTTGGGGGAATTGGGGGAAGCTTCCGGTTTAATGATTTCGGCGGGCTTATCTTCTTTTTCGGGAGCGACGACTTCGGGATTGATAACTTCGGCTTTTCCGGTTTGGCTGCCTTTTTGAGGAACGGCGGCAAAATGAGCCGTGTAAACTCCATTTGCGTCGGTCGGGATGTTGCGCGTTGCGGTTTTAACGCCGCCGTCATCCCATTCGGCAAATCTGAAATGGCGAACGGCCATTGCAGTCACGCTCAAAGAATCGCTTGAAATCACTTTGACGGAAACGGTGTACTCGATTGCGTCTTCCCCGTTGAGGGAATATTCAAACATCCCTGACGACGCCTCGTCGGCGATGAGAACAATTTCATATTCGGGAACAAACATTGCCGTAAATTCCACATCTTCGGAAATGCCGTTCAAGTCAACACTTCTCGGAGAATCGGCGTTGCCGTCATCCCATCCGATGAATCTGTTTCCGGAGTATGCGTTCGCAATTATTTCAAGAGTGTCCGCGGCCGTAACGAGGATTGAAGAATCGCTTCCGGAAGAGCCGTTAAACACATATGAAATGACGCCCGAGCCGTCGGGAGTCAAAACCACCGTGTATTCCGGCAAAAACTTTGCCGTATAAGTATCGGACTTGTCTGTCGGAATATCGCGCGTTTCTGTTTTTATGTCATCGTCCCATTCGATAAATCTGAAATGCTCAACGGTCGTTGCGGTTACGCTCAAGGTGTCGGTCGAAATCACTTTAATAGGCGCATCGGTGTATTCGATTGCAACTCCCCCGTTGAGGGAATATTCAAACGTCCCGGACGACGCCTCGTCGGCGATGAGAACAATTTCATACTCGGGAACGGCCGTAACCGTAACGAACACATGTCCTTTTTGAACGGGAATCGCATATTCCCCGTCCGCGCGGACAGCAAGAGGTTGGTCGGTATCGTCCAAATCCGTGCTCCAAGAAATCTCCATAATCACGTAACCCGCATTGGGAAGCACTTTAAATTCCAAACCCTCCCCGTCCGGCAGTTTTGACGGATTTCCCGCGTCAAAAACGGCACCGTACTCCAAGTCGGCGCAATACGTGACATTGTACCCGGTGATGCTGTTGCCGACAAAAACGTGTTTGCCGCCGGCCGCTTCAAAAGTAACCGCCCCGTCCCATTTATCGGGTTCAATTCTCTCATACGACACTTCGCCGTTTTCCAAAACGCCGTCTTTTAATTTGTGAAGGATTTGCCCGCTTGTTGTGTATTCGTCAAAGAAGACCATCTGCGGCAATATTTCACCGACCGTGTTTGCGATAATTTCACGATTGCCGATGCTCCACGGCGCCCGGTAATGAACAAGCTCGTCCTCGTCGATATCGAATGTCAAATTATCCAAATAATACTCAACCCGATAATAATCGCCGGTCGCGGGAGTGTTCTCACCCGAAATCAAATCGCCGTCTTTTCCGTAAACCAATACTTTGCCGTCAGAATCGTATTCCAAAGAAACGATATATGAATCCGAAGGGAGGTAAAGGTAGAATTTATCATCCCCGTCATGATAATCAGAAATTTTGTAATCCGAATAAATCATATCCCCCGATTCCGCCACCAAAAACGATTCCGGCTTCGCGCCGCCGGCATCCGATGCGTTGATAACGTATCGAGAGCCGATGACATATTCCATAACATTGCCGTTGCTGCTGACTTTAACAGAACCGCCGGAAACTTCAATAATCGGCGCGTCGCCGTTAAAACCGCTTCCGATATCGGCCCCGGGTTGGAAGTTGGTACGAGAAGTCGTGACGGTGCCGCCGGTGATGAGAATATCTCCTTTGCCTCCGACTCCGGCCGTTTTATTGTTTCCGCCGCCGCCGATTGCCGCCCCTTTGGAATGTGTATCGGAAACAGCTTCCATCGCAACATCCACTTGACCGCCGGTAACGGTGACAAGACCGGATCCGCCTTTTATGCTGCTGTCTATGCTTCCGCCTCCCCCGATGCCCGCACCGGTTAACAATGAGTTATTAGCGGAAGCGATATTAACGGTAATAATCCCTCCCGTTATAGCGACGGTGCCGTTACCGGCTCTGCCTCCCCCGATTCCGGACCCGTCCATACCATAATAGGTAGAATTCGTACGTGTATTATGATTCACAATAACGGTTCCGCCGTTGATTATAACATAGCTTGAGCCTCCGCTGCCGCCACCTATAGAAGCCCCGTGACTCGAAGAATGATTATAAGTGACATTGACGACCCCCGATTCAAATTGAATTTTTCCCGTGTTTATGCCGCTTCGACTTCCGATAGCAGCCCCGAAAGTATCCGAAGAGCCCGAAGTACTGCTCACCACATTCAGAATCGCGTTGTCTCTCCCTTCAACCATAAAATTAATATTCGGACCCAATTCTATCGGCGGAGCGGAAGTACTGCTTCCGGAAACATTCGTGGTGTTGATTAATTGAAATTTGACATTGCCGTTCACGCCGGACAGATGAATGAATTTGAGTTGTTTGTGAACGTCCCCCAAAAGCAGGATGTAAAATGTATCGGATGTGTCACCGCCGATAGTGAGATTAGTAATAATACCGTTACTGGGAGGCTTTGAGATGATGACTCCTTTGATATCCGGTTTGATCGTATAACTTGTTGTCCCGTGGGTGCCGATTTTTTCCACCAAGCTTTCATCCAACCAAACGGCGTACAAATTCACGTCTTCGCCGCCCATTATGAATGTTCTGTTGCCGCCGATTTCATCCAGCCGGTCCCCTGTGTTAAAGTCGGTGTAATATTTTGCAGGGCCGAATTCGCTTGTCGACCATCCGACAAATATTCGATTCGGGTCGGCGGGGATGATGTCAAACTTGACGTCAACTTCTTGAGTGTAATAATATTTATACGCCGCAATTTCGGTGCTGCCGTTATAGTAACGCACGTAAGAATACGGCTCTTGTATTGTTTTAATATCATCCTCGGGCGCCGATACTGCAATGGGCAGCGCAGACATAATGACCATTAAAGCGACAAAGACAGCGATAACACACATACCACGGATTTTGCAAATTCTTTCCGTTTTTATAAAAAGTCCCCCTGAGACATAAATAAAATATAATAAAAATATAATAAATAAAATAATAAAATACAATAAATAAAATAATAAAAATATATATTAAATGCGTTTTGAAGCGTATAAGAAAACATCAGTATATACAAAATAATATCAAATAAGTAAAATTATGAATAATGGGATTAATAAATATAAAAATGCTTTGATTCGAATTAAAATATAATAACATATATTTTTTAAGAGAGTTAAAACGATAGCGAGATACAAAGTATCATAAATTAAATCAAGCGATTGTTCACACTTTTCTTTGATAAAATTTGCAAAGATGTTACTCCAAAAAAATATATTTAAATTATGATTGAAATAATGATAGACCCCCGAAAAATAAAAAACACAGAATAATATTAAAAATAATATTAAATTAGTACAATAATGAAAAATAAGAGATAAAATAGTATATAAATGTATTGAAAAATATACAATTGTCATGTAAAAGTAAACAAAATATGAAAAATAAAAAAAGTGTATTCTTTCAAAAAAATCAATCGCTTCAAAAAATGGCGGAAATAAATAAACAGACAGATAAATAAACAAATAAATAAATAAACAAATAAATAAATCCAAATTATTTAAAAAAATTTGAATTATTTATAAAGTCCCGAAATTTTGATTCAAAAATCCCGTAAAAACGCTTCAAAAAAATTATAAAAATTAAGGAGCCGGCAAACTGCTAAACACAATAAGAAACCAAACCCAAAGGACAAAACCGCATGCCGAAAGCAATAAACACTCAACGGAAGGGATTTCGTCACGATTCAGTTTTTGGATTGCCAAAACCAAAAGAATAGGCGATATCGTCAATGCGGCAAGTGAAAGCCAACTAAATAACGCGAATGTGTATGCCATATAATATCACTTTTGAGGTCATACGAATAGTGAATGACCGTTTGAACTTCTAAAAAAATATTTGTGTCGAGAAATTCCCCCGACATTATATAAATATGATGGAAGATCAGAGAAGAACCATACAAAAATATAATCAAAAAATATTTCGATTTGGTAACCTGAATTGTCAAGTCGAATGGCAAGTTATCTGCTTTTAAAAAACATTTCACATTATAATCCCAATCATTCAGCATAAAATGTGTCAAAAAATATGCAGTCGCCAAAGCATATCAAAACAGCAAAACAAAACAGCAAAATATTTTTTAAAAAATGACACGAAAACGAATTAAATCAAAACCATTAAACGAAAAATCACGACTGTTTTTCGATTTAACTTCTTGAAAATGAGATGTGAAATTCGCTGTTTGGCGCGGCGTGGCTTTTTTGAATTTGACGCCGTCGATTCGTTTGAATACGTTAAAAAAGAATAAAATGCAAAAAAAGGAAAGAAAACAGAAGAAAAATCTTCTGCTTTTAAGACTGCAAAGCAGCCTTCTTCTTTTTAATTTTCTTTAAACTTGACATGCTTTCTCTTTCCATTTCCTCAAGGCGGAGACGAATGAACTTGACCTGTTCTTCAAACTCGGGGATGACTTTGAATTCAAGCGCGTTGACACGGCGTTTGGTTTTTTCAATGTCGTCAAGGAGTCTTTTCATGGTTGTTTCAAGTTCGGCGGCGACGATGATTTTCTCTACGAGAACTTCATAAGCGTCGGCCACTTCGTCAATATAAGAGTCGGTACCGACAAGACCGTAACCGCGCTCATGGATGCCTTTTTTGACACCGGAGCCTTCAATCTTGGGAACGACGACACCCATAATGTTTGTGCTTTTGAGTTCAATGGTCGGAACGGCGTCGACAGCGAAAGAGGCCGATTTGAGGGTAAAAGACCCGTCTACGGCTGAGGCCAAGTTGACTTTTTCAACAGCCGCCAAATAGGCTGCGTCCAACTCTTCTCTAACCCCTCGCGCCTGATTCAAGATTTTAAAGAATTCCAAAATCAAACCGTCTCGTTTCATCTTGAGTAACTTGTACCCGTTTTGAGACAATTTGATTCTCTTCTTAACATCCTGAAGTTCGGATCGAGTCGGCTTTACATCTTGAACTGCCATTGCCATCACTCAGCATTGTTTTCCGGATAATACTTATCGATGTATTTGTTGTCGATTCTACCGAGGTAAGCTTTTGGCAAACTGGAGAGAATGTTCCAACCGACATTTAAAGTGTCTTCAATAGATCTGTTTTCGGAACGTCCCTGACGAACGAATTTGTCTTCAAACAAATCCGCGAATTCCAAAATTTTCTTATCGCGTTCGGACAAAGCTTCTTTACCGACAATCGCGACAAGACCGCGGAGATCACGGCCTTCGGCGTAACCGGCATACATCTGGTCAGAAACCGCTTTGTGATCTTCTCTGGTTTTACCGTTACCGATACCCGAATTCATCAAACGGGAAAGAGACGGCAAAACGTTGATTGGCGGATAAATGCCTTTTCTGTGCAATTCTCTTGAAACCACAATCTGTCCTTCGGTAATGTAACCGGACAAGTCAGGAATCGGGTGCGTAATGTCATCGCCGGGCATCGTTAAAATCGGAATCTGTGTGACAGATCCTTTGTTGCCCTTAATAACACCGGCACGCTCATAGATACCGGCCAAGTCAGTGTACATGTAACCCGGATAACCGCGTCTTGCCGGAACTTCTTCTCGGGCCGCACCCATCTGGCGAAGCGCTTCACAATAGTTTGTCACGTCCGTTAAAATAACGAGAACGTGCATATCGTGTTCGTAAGCCAAATATTCAGCCGTTGTCAAAGCCATTTTCGGCGTAATCAAACGCTCAACCGCAGGATCGTCCGCAAGGTTTAAGAAAACGACCGCTCGCTCAAGAGCGCCTGTCTTTTCAAAGTCTTCCATGGCGTATTGCGCTTCTTCGTTGGTAATACCCATTGCCGCAAAAACCACGGCGAACTTCTCAGAAGAGCCGGGAACTTGTGCCTGACGGGCAATCTGAAGAGCAATTTCCATGTGCGGAAGACCGGACGCAGAGAAAATCGGAAGTTTCTGACCGCGGACCAATGTGTTGGTACCGTCGATGGTTGAAATACCGGTTTGAATGAATTCTTCCGGTTGCGCGCGAGAATACGGATTCATCGCGGCGCCGTAAATGTCCATCATTTTTTCCGGAACGATTTGCGGACCGCCGTCTCGGGGCTGCCCGGAGCCGGACAAAATTCTTCCGAGCAAATCAATCGATGCCGGAAGTTTCAAACTGTCCCCGGTAAACGTAACGGCGCAATCTTTATTCAGACCGCCGGTCCCTTCGTAAACCTGAACAACGACAACATCTTCGGAGGTGTCTAAAACTTCTCCTCTTTTGATGGTTCCGTCCGCCAAACGAATGTTTACGAATTCACCGTAGCCGACAGGCTCCGTTTTTTCAACGAAAATCAACGGACCGGCGACTTGAGTAATCGTCTTGTATTCTTTGACCATTTTAATAACCTCCGCTGCCGATTTTTGTGAATTCTGCTTCCATTTTATCCATCACTTGAGACAACAATTCATCAAAGTTGTCTTCATACTTGATTTTACCCAATTCCGCTTTGGAATCCATTGCAACCAACTCTTTAATGGGAGAGCCGTCCGCCAAATACTTCTCGGCAAGCTCGTTCCATCTCATGATACTCTTTAAAAGCTTATACTGTTTGTCAAAAGAACAGTAGGTATCAACGGGGTGGAAAGAGTTTTGCTGAAGGAAGATTTCACGAATCATACGAGCCGCTTCCATTGAAATCTGTTGATATTCCGGAAGAGCGTCGGATCCGACCAACTGGACGATTTCTAAAAGTTCGGATTCAAGCTGGAGGATTTCCATCGCTTTGCTGCGAAGATCGTTCCAATCGGGCGCAACGTTTTCCGTGTACCACGGGGATAATGTGTCCATATAAAGCGTGTAACTGTTCAACCAGTTGATGGCCGGGAAGTGTCTCTTTTGAGAGAGTTTCGCGTCCAACGCCCAGAACACTTTAACGATACGAAGCGTGTTTTGCGTCACGGGTTCTGAGAAGTCGCCGCCGGCCGGAGAAACCGCGCCGATAACGGTAATAGATCCTTCTTTCTCACAGAGAGATTCCGCAACACCCGCTCGCTCATAGAATTCCGCCAAACGCGCGGACAAGTAAGCCGGATACCCTTCTTCACCGGGCATTTCTTCCAGACGTGATGAAATTTCTCTCATCGCTTCGGCCCAGCGCGATGTGGAGTCAGCCATCAAAGCGATGTCGTAACCCATATCACGGAAATACTCGGCGATTGTGATGCCCGTATAAACGGAAGCTTCACGCGCCGCCACAGGCATGTTTGACGTGTTGGCAATCAATACGGTACGCTCCATGAGCGGGCGTCCCGTTTGCGGGTCTTCGAGTTCGGGGAACTCGTTTAAAACTTCCGCCATTTCATTGCCGCGTTCACCGCATCCGATATAGACCACGATGTTTGCGTCTGACCATTTGGCCAACTGCTGCTGTGTAACGGTTTTACCGGAGCCGAACGGTCCCGGAATAGCGGCCGTTCCGCCTTTTGCGACCGGAAACAACGCGTCAAGAACACGCTGACCGGTAATCAAGGGGATTTTCGGAGCTAATTTTTTAGAAACGGGTCTTGGAACTCTGACCGGCCACTTGTGAGCCATTTTCAATTCCGTTCCGTCTTTCAATTTACAAACGACATCATCCACCGTATATTTACCGCTTTTAATGTCAGCGACTTCGCCGCCTTCCATATTCGGGGGCACCATGATACGGTGTTCGATGTTTTCGGATTCCTGAACGGTACCGATGATATCTCCGGGTTTGACGACGTCGCCTTTTTTGACGACGGCTTTAAATTCCCAGAATTTATCATGATCCAAACCGTCTGCGGACACTCCTCTTTTAATGAAGTTGCCCATTTCGTCTTTTAAGACGCCCAGAGGTCTTTGAATACCGTCATAAATACTTTCAAGCAAACCCGGTCCGAGTTCAACGGAGAGAGGAAGACCTGTATTTTCGACAGGTTCTCCGGGTTTAATACCGGAGGTTTCTTCGTAAACCTGGATGATGGATTTGTTTCCAACAATTTTGATGACTTCGCCCATGAGTCCTTCATGACCGACTTTAACCACATCGTACATCTTTGTGTCTAAGTCGACCACGGTAACCACAGGTCCCGCCACTCGATAAACTTTACCTTTTACTTCCAAAGATCAACACCTACCGCCTGTTTTATTTTATCCCTTAAATTCGTCGAGCCTTCGCCTGATCCGCCAAGCGCCACAACGGTTGGCTGAACAGAAGCATTTAACGCCGCTTTTAACGACTCCGGCAGTTTTGAAATATCATCATTGTGCATCACAAGAATGCCGACGTCTTTGTCTTCCAAAACGGCTCGAACAACGGGTTCAACGCCGGAGACATCGGTTTCATAAACTTTGCGGATACCGGCAAGCCGAAATCCCGTGACGAAATCGCTGTTACCGACAACTGATATTTCCATTAAAGAATCACCAACCGGTCTTTGATTATATCATTATCCATATCGACAGATTTCCCGCGAACGATAATCCTTAAATTGCGAACTTCATTTGATTTGTAAATAATGAATTCCAGAATCGGAATAATTGAAATCAAGAAACGACGAGAGTTTTCCGTGACTTTCGTTAAATTGTACCTCAAAAGACGCGCTTCAACATCCGTTAAAGAAACGGACTCCAAGTCCTTGTTTTCAAAAACGGGGCCGACGGCCTCCCAATAGGGCGTGAAACGAAGCGCTTCAACGAAATCGCCGTAGCATAAGTCTTTCAATGCGTTCGTGTCCAAAGACAATCCGTGCGGAATCATCAATGAAGAAATATCATCCACGGTACACTGAGTTTCAGGCGACGTTGCGTTTACCGCCGCTTCATATTTTTTAACGCGAAGAAGCAAACTCAGATTTTTAATATCGATTTCTCTTCGAACAAATTGGTCGAATTGTTTACGGTCTGCCGAACCCGGAAAACCGACGGCTTCAAAAAGATTCTCGTAATAGAATTTGTCCAATTCGTTTTCAATATCCGGAAGGTTTGTTCCGTCATATTTTTTCAGAATCGGCGCGTAGAGAGAATCGTTAAAGGCGGCAATTATTTCCTCAATGGGTTTTGGCACCAAACCGGATAAGAACGTGTATCTCAAAACACCGCCCGTGACCAAAGTTTGAAGAATTTGCTCATCGGGAATATTATGCTGTTTTCCTCGGAGTATGGTTTTAATATCCTCAATATCAAAAATGCGGAGATATTCCAAAACGAGTTCGTGAAGTTCTCCTTCCGTAATTCGAAGCACTTTTTGAAATGATACGGCCATGTTTCGATTTAATGCGTGTTCGATGAGATTTGAGCCGGAATATTCGCGAGATAACGCATCGATATCCGATTTGTATTCGGATTCCCCGATTTTGCGCGTAATCTCATCCAAACTCATGTTTAAGAATCTGGGATAAGCGTCGCGGGGGAAAAGTTTGATTCTCATTGCACGAACACGTGTCACAGCATACGGATAATTGGATGACCCTTTTCCGAATGTCGGAAGACGGGAGGGAACATATTTAGAAACGCGTTTGGGGAGTTTACCCTTAACACGTTCGGAACATTCCCTAACCTTTTGCGCATTCAGCATCAGTAATCACCCGTTAAGAATATCAGAGATGGATTTCAACGATTTGTCATATGAATTTTTAAGAATGAGATCATATGTAAAATCCAAGCGAATCGTTCCGTCTTCATTCTCAATGACGATACCGCCGATACAATCAATGTTTCCGCCGTATTCCAAAGAAGAGAGTTTTTTGACGAGTTTTTCGGATTCTTTATTTGAATAAATTCTGTGACCGTCTTTTTCATTCGCTTCAATGAGCGATTTGAGATAAGCTTCATTTTTGTCGGCCGGCAAACCTTTGACTTGTTCAAGGGCTTGATCATAAACTTGATCCAACAAGGCTTTGCGTCTGTTTAAAGCAATACGCTTCACCTCTAAATTGGCACTTGACAATACCTGTTGACGTTGTTGTTCGAGTTTTTCTTCGACCTCAGCCAGACGGGACCCCAGCGCTTCCTTAGAAGCCTGACGGGCTTCTCCGATAATCAAGTTCGAAACGGAGTCCGCTTCTTCATTGATACGTCGGACGTCTGCTTTGGCGCCTTCAGTAATATCATTTAGTACGATTTCCAGTCCCATGCTAACACCTTTAAAAAATCAAGGGCGAGAAAATAAATTCTCGCTCTCAGACTTTTAATTTAGATAAGAATCGCAACGACAAGACCGAAGATAACGATGGTTTCCGGAAGAACCGTCAAAACAAGTGCTTTACCGAAAATGGCTTCATTTTCGACCATGGCGCCGATAGCGGCTGTACCGATGACTTTTTCAGCCCATGCGGATGCAAAACCCGTACCGATGATTGCCATTGCTTTTGCTAATGCTTCAATTCCTTCTGTTGTTAATTCGACCATGATTTTATTCCTCCAAAATATACTTTTTTAAGTGACCAAACGGTTTGTAAGCTTTGCCCCCGCTGGCATAGAATTTGCCAAAGAATTCGACATACTGTAATCTGAGTGCGTGTAAGCCGGGAGCGATAATACTCAGAACAGAGTTTAATAAGTGTCCGGATATAAAGATCAAAATTGATGCAAACATCATGACACTAAAACCTTCCGACGGTGTCCAAATCATTCCACCGAAGGCGATGTCATTAACAGTTGATGCGATGTAGATAGAAGATAATCCGACCGCGATAATACGCGTGTAGGACAAAATGTTTCCGAGAAGACCCGGAAGCTCAATCGGTCCTTTGATACCTTCACCCTTGGCGAGCATAACCACACCGATGACTGCAATAACGGCCCCGATACCGACAAGAACATTGCCGAGACCGAGGAGATATGCCACTGCGGCTGCAATGACACCGATTTCAATGATGATCCAGCTGAGCTTTTCCAATACTGCGAGTTTAATGCCGTGTTGGTTTTTGATATTGAAAAAACCGATAATAAAACCGACATTAAGATGCAAGAATCCGAAGGCTGCTGTGCCGATCAAAAAAGTCATAATCATGTGTGACCTGTGCAACGGAAACATTAACGGCTCGTCGGCGACAATTCCGAAATCAAAAACAAGTGTTTCGAGTCCCGGAATGAGACCCGGCGTGTAAACGCCGTGAGATTCCAAACCCGCAAGCGGAAATCCCATAAATTCACCGTAAAGAATACCGAAGATCAGAGCAGAGATTTGACAATAAATAAGGACGTACATTAATGATTTTACACTGTCCGATTTCATGAATTTCATCACGAGGAAAGCGAGTGTCATCAAAATAAGCGCATAACCCATATCGCCGAGAATCATACCATAGACTAACGGGAAAGAAATGGCTAAAATGGATGACGGATCAATTTCGGTGTATTTCGGTCTTGAGTATAAGTCAACGACCGCTTCCATCGGACTTGTAATTTTCGGATTTTCGTACGCCACCGGAATCTTTGCAACTTCTTTGTCGTCATGCAAATCAACCTCGAGCGTCGTTAAATAAACACCGTTTTCGGTCTTTTTCAAAACCAAAGCGGTAAAGTCATCCAAATTACTTGTCGGGACCCATCCCTCGATGATAAAAGTGTGTTCGGACGTGGCAATTCTTAAAGGCAGTTCAGCTTTTTCACTCAAAATACTGAGGAATTCGTCACTCGCGAGAATGAAGTTTCCGTATTTTTCATTTAAAGCCGTCCGTTCTGCAATCAAAGATTCAATCTGTGCTTGTACTTCTGATTTTTCAGCTTCAAGCGCGGCGTAAATGTCGGAAGGGTATCCGGATTTATTCGGCGCTTTCATTTCTCTGTAGCCCATATCGGAAAGGGCGGATTGAATGCCCTTTTCAAAAGACTTCGCGACAAACAGCACGAAGAATTTAGAGCCGGAGTCTGTAAAAAGCTGGTAGGCGTCCGTAATTTCAAGAATGCGAGATTCGTTTAAAGATGACGCCGTTCCCGAAAACACGGCCAGTTTGTTATAGCCGCTGTAATATCCCAAATCGAGATCAAAGGCGAGGAAAGGAAGAATTTCTTTTTCCGCGGATTCGATTTCTTTGACGCGAACGTCTAGTTGAGATAATTTTTCAGAGTTTTGGTTGATTTCGTCATCGATTTGCGCCAATTGAACATCAAGTTCTTTGGAGATATCCGATTCCGTTAATTGAATCGTATTTTCCGTCGGTTTGATGTTTAAAGTGTTTGCAATTGAACGAACTTTAACAAGCTTTCTTGAGACTTCTTCACCGTATTTAATCGGCATGCCGATTTCAAAATCAGATTCGTTTCCCTCGACAAAGTCCTCTACGTGAAGCATGTCCGCTTCGTGCAAGGTATCGATTGTCGTTTCAAGATGTTTCTTGTGTCCGGCAATCAAAATTTTTGTCATTCGTTTCGGGTAACTCATACACTTATCTCCCTTTCAAATTCCTCAAGTAAAAAATCAACGGCTTTTGGAATATTTGATTGGGATTTCATAGCTACAGATTCAGCTTCGCGAACACCGGCGTCAACAATCTCTTTGCGTTTGGCGTCAATTTCAGCTTCGCCGGAGCGAAGGGCGTTTTGAGCGGTTTTCACCGCGTCTTCTTCGCCGTCTTCGACAATTTGACGAGCTTCCGTTCGCGCTTGCGCAATTTTTTGATTCTTGGCTTCGGTGGCCTCGCTTACCTCTTTTTTTGCATCTTCTTCTGCCTTTTTAATTTCAGATAAGATTTCATTATTAGCCATGCGAATACCGTCTCTATATTAGTTTTAACGAGTCCGTTTTAATGCGGATGCAAAAATCGGATTCGTCAGATAAAGGGTAGAATATCAATTCATTAACCCCATATATAAGCAAATTGGTTAAACCTATCAATTACGGCAATTTTAACAATCGCCGTCGGATTCGACCATGAACATTCATGACAGAACCGCGCACATTGAATCCTGCCGCAAACCCACGTTTTTGGAAAAATAACTCAAAATGCGAAACGAATAAAGAAGGTCTATATTAAATAAGTTTTGCCAAAAAAACAAAAAAGCAAACAATCGGCAAACAAATGAAAAAGAAAATAATAATGAAAATTGGTGACAAATGAAAAAATCAAATCGAAATAAGCGAAATCGGAAAGATAAAAAATAATACGTAAAACAAAAACAGACCGATATTAAAAACAAAAAAACAAACGCCGGACAATATTAAAAACAAAAAACAAACATCGACCAATATTAAAAATAAAAAACAAACACCGATTAATATTAAAAACAAACATCGACCAATATTAAAAACAAAAAAACAAACGCCGGACAATATTAAAAATAGAAACAGACATCGGGTTAAGATCTAAAAACAAAAAGATGACGCACGCGATAAAAAAACGCCGTGCCCGAGCAAGAAAAAAGACATCGGCTATAAAAAATTATAAAAAAACGATGAGAATTTTAGGACGTTGGATAAAAATTCAAGCAACCCTTAAAAAGAATACAAAAAAAGACAAACATTTTAAAAAAATAAGAAAAAGAAGCGGAATTATTACTTTTTCTTCGGCCCGACATAATAGGGCAATTGTTCTTCTTTTGGAATCGAATGAATGTATTTTTCGCGGAATTCGGGGTCGCGCATCAAACACACTTTGGATTGTTTTTTGTAAGCCGGGTGTTTGTTGATGGATTGCCAAATATCCGAAAGCGGCGCGTCACGAATGTTGCCGAATGACAGCGGCGTGTACGGACAAGGCAAAACATCCCCCGTCGAGCCGATGTGCATCCAGCGATTGCCGGCAAAACAGCCGAACATATCCGGTCCCATCAAATAAGGAAGCGCTGTCACGCGCGGGCCTTCGGGGACGGAATTTTTGTTTTTGTGAAAAGCTTCCAGCCGTTTGGCGTCCGCGCGCGTCAAAACTTCGTCTTCGTGATCTTTCCAATTGCCGACCGCGATGATTCCGGTCATCGACATTTCCTGCATATTCAAGTCAATCGCCATTTGATACAAATCATCGATGTTGTCGATGTTGTAAGGAGAAATCGTCAGATACAAATCCGTCATGATGCCGGCTTTGTTTGCCGCGCGGACCGCGTCGACCGCGTCTTCAAAAGCGCCTTTTCGCCCGCGGAATTTGTCATGAATTTCCGGGTCGGAACTGTCAAAGCTGACTTTAACGGAATAAAGGCCGGCTTCTTTGAGCGCTTTTGCGCGTTCGTCATTCAATCGAAACCCGGTTGTAAACATCGAAACCGTTGTTTTGGTTTTATCGATGTTGGAAACGATTTCAGGCAAGTCGTTTCGAACCATCGGTTCGCCGCCGTCGATGGTCACCAAATAAGAGCCCATGTCCAGCGACTGATTGATGACGCCGTTAATCTCTTCCACCGTCATTTCGTTGTTCGGCGCCATCATGTCCGCTGCGCCGCAATGGAGGCATTTGTTCGGGCAGCGCGGTGTGACGCCGACGGAAATTTGGTCCGGGATGCGTTTATTTAACAACGACGAGCCGATTTGCGCGTGAATCATTCGGTTAAAAACCGGACCCGGAATTTCGGGAATCCAAGTCGAAAAAATGATTTTATCATCCGTCACCGAAATCGGTTTTTCCTCTTGAAAAACGGCGTTGATTTTATTGAGCATCGGTTTTGCCGCAAGCGCAAGCGGCCCGGAAGCCCCCAAAACGACTTTTCCGTCAACGACGTCGGCATTGATTTTAACAACCTTATAATCATAAATTTGCATTGAGTTACCTCTTTTCTGAAAGATGGAGATAGATTGGCAATGCTGCATAAAAAATTATTGCAACATTTTACTAATTTTTAACACCCGTTTTATTTTTATTTTTATTTTTATTTTGTTTTTAGTTTATTTTTAGTTTAATTTTAGTTTATTTTTATTTTCATTTAATTTTATTTACATTTTGTTTTAATAAGTAGAAATCTCAAACACCGCCCCGTTCATTTTCGATTTTGAACAAGCGAAGCGCGCGAAAAATCAGAAATTTGTGGATTTAACCCAAAAATATTAAATAAAAAAACCGCTCCCCTTTTTTCATTTTTGAAAAGGAACATACATTTTTGATGTATGGAAGCGCTTTCCGTGAAACGCCACCGTTTGTCGTCTGTATCTGCTTTTTAAATTTGTGCTTCTACTTACATTTTAAGTTTGCATTTGCATCCGCATTTTAAGTTTGCATTTGCATCCGCATTTAAAGATACAGCCGTTCCTGTCGCGAACACGGCAAAGTTGCCTGTTTATATTTCCGTCAGCACCCACCGTTCAAAAAAATTAATAAAAAACACCACCCGTTTTTATTTAAAATCTCTAAAAACCAAACCGTATTCTCGCCGTTCAGCGCCGTGTTTTTATCAGAAGGCCGTCAATTAAAAAAGAAGAAAAAAAGAAAGAAAAAAAGAAAGAGAAATAAAAAATGAAAATAAAAAAGAAACAATCCGCATTAAGAAGAAGAATTGCGAACGCTGTCCATCAAGCCGTCAACGTAATCCACCAGCACGAAAAGTTTTTCTTTTGCCGGCGATTCGGAAACATCCGACAAGGCTTCTTTGGCGCGGTCGAGATATTCTTCAACCGCCGCGATTGTTTTTTGAGCGGCCGTCTCTGAATCCATGGAACGCATATGGATGGAAAACATGCTGTCGGAAAGAACGCCGGATTCTTTGTCTTTATAAATGCCGAAGTCTTCCAGCAAATCATCCACGATTTGATAGGCCATTCCGAATTCATGCCCGAAACGCCCGAATTTCTCAATCAATGCCTCGTTTTCGGGAACGGAAATGCGCGAGCCGATTTTCGCGCTGATTTCAAAAAGAGCGGCGGTTTTTCGATAAATGCATTCCATGTATTCTTCCATGGTCATTTCGCCGCGTTTGATTCCGGCGTCCAGCACTTCCCCTTCGGAAAGCAAAGCGCCCGAGTGCCCGAAATCCCATACGATTTGTTTTTCATAAATCGAAATCCACTCAATAGATTTGGCAATCAAAAAGTCGCCGCATAAAATCGCCGCGGCCGGACCGTACAAAGTATGAAGCGTTTGCTGGTTGCGGCGCATCAGCCCTTCGTCCAATATGTCATCATGAATCAGAGAAGCGGTATGAATGCCCTCAATAGCCAGACAAGCATTTGTCGCGTCCTTAAAATTTCCGCCGCACGCCTCGCAGGAAAGCATAATGACAAGCGGCCGCAATTTTTTCCCGCCCGCGTTAAAAACG
>JAVESN010000117.1:0-3649 GCA_034006575.1 Methanimicrococcus sp. | reverse complement strand
AAATTTTGCCTTCGATTCGAGCGGATTCATGAACAACGATGGCTTTTGCCGAAATTTTTCCGGTGACGACGACATTTTTTCCGATGATTAATTTTCCGGAAGTGTAAATTTCGCCTTTGAAATTCGTTCCTTCGGCGAGCCAAATGTCGCCTTGAGATCTTAAAAAACCGCCGTAAATTAAATTTTTGCCGCCGGTAAAGCGTTTGCAAATCACTCTCGTCTCAATCCGGCAATCGTTTCCGATGACGGCCTCGTTTGGGACGTTCACGCTTTCCGAAGAGATTTTCGTTCCGATCGGAATGACGAAAAACTTGCCGCGGTTGACGATTTCAGACATCTTCTTCTCGTCCATGTTTTCAAAATCAATGTCCTCGTCGTCTTCAAACATTTCATTCAAAGCCTTATCGATTTCCTCGCTGCTTTTGCCGAGGCCGATTAAACCTTGAATGTACAAAAAAATAAAAACCATGACCGGAAGCGGATTTCTGACGACGACCCATCCCTTTGATAAAAAGCCGCCGTTTAATTTCACTTCCTTTCCGATATCCAAATCCCCTTCCACGACAATCTTGCCGTTAACGGCGGTAAATTCCCCGATGTAAGCGTCTCCGGCAACGGTGACGTCCTTTTCAAATTTGCACCACACATCGGCGCGAATATCGTCCTCCGTTTGAATTTTTCCGAGAACATGAACGCCCTCGCCGATCATTAAAAAACCGGTGTGCAAATCCCGGCCGATAACGGCATGGTTTCCGATAATCATACCGGATTCGGTTTTGATTTTCAAATCATCAATAACGGAATGATCGGGAACAACAAACGTCGTTAAGAATTTCTCGGAAATGGCGTCAACTCCTTTTATTTTTTAAATTAAGACGGGTAAAGCGATAAAGCAATTAAACGGACAAAGCGATAAAGAAATTAAACGGATTCTTCTCTAAAGATTAAATAAGATTCACGGATTTATAATTATTGTTAAGCGACGGCATCTTATTTGCATCCGATCTCTTTTATTTTTTTGTTTTTAAACTTTTTTGGCTTATTTTTCTTTATCCTCTTTCTCAATGCCGTTTCGAACCAAAACGGCGGCGCCGGATTCGCTGGAGAGAATTTCATGCGGCGATAAAACCAATTGGCCCGTCGCCAAAAGCCGATCCGCTTTATCGGTGACAAAAATTTCTTCCATGGCCCGAATCTCCGTGTCGACCAAAAGAACATGTTTGCAAAAAGCCGTTTTTCCTTTGGAAACGAAAGGAACCGCATCATCGGAAACGGCAACGCGCATCGCGGGCGCCTTTAAGTGCGCATGCAATCGCTTTGCCCCTTCCATGCTGAGCGTAAAAAAGCCGTCCTTGGCGCGGACCGTCGCGATTCTTTCTCCGTTTGAATGAACTTGGCGAATACGTTTGGTTTTTGAAAGCTGAAATTTGGACTCCTCGTCAAACAAAACGGCTCCCGCTCCTTTTCCGAATTGATAGTCCGCCATCATGCGAACGCGTTTTAGGCGCGCTTCTTGTGTCATCGGTATGCTTGTCATAAATATCAATCAATTGAAAGTCATGGAAAAATAGTAAAACAAAAATACGATTGTTAATTTAAATAGTTGTTTGAAAAAAAGGTATGGTTTATAAAAATATCAAAAATGCCGTTTATGGAATTCATTTTAAAATAAATCACGGTTGTGATTTTTTGTAAGGCATCCCGTTTAAATCAAGACCGCGGCGAATTCGTTCATCATGCCATTTGAGATTTTTTCGTGCCGATTTTAATTCTTTTTTAAGCCGTTCTTTTTCTTCGAGTGTCGGTTCGGGAGCTTGCCCGATGTATGTAAACACTTCGCTTGCCTTTTCCTTGTGCATTTTATCACCTCTTCATTTCTTCAATTTTGTATACGGTTGTTGTTTTATTTAACTTTGGTGAAATTTAGACTTTTTGATAATTCTGACATTCTTAATTTAAAATAAAATTTTTAAAGCAAACCGTTAAAAACCCTCAAATCGATTATCTTTAAAATCTATATTTCTTAAAAAATCGAGAATCAAACTATGCCCGATGTTTTCATTTTGTGGGACGGTCCGCTTTTTTTGGAACATATGTTTCAAGAATATGAAATTCCGGCAACCGTCATCGCTCCGGTTTCTTTAAATTCGCCGCATTTGCCGCCGACAAAAATGATTGTCGTTCCGACCGGTTTTAATTATCCGGAACACGTCGCCGTTGCCAACGCTCTTTCCGATGAAAAAATTCAAAAGAAAATTTTTCAATTCGTTGAAAACGGCGGCGTTTTTTTAATGTTTTCACCGCTCCAAGAAATCAGCACATGCGGCGCCTGTCAAAAAACGCCCGTCGTTTCGCTGTCGCGCTTCGGGATTGACGCGGAATATGTGCAAACCGACGTTCTGCTTCAAAGAAACAGCTTTCTGACGGGAGAGATTGATTCCGTTTATTGCGACGGTTATTTTCAAAACGCGGATGGTTTTATCGTTGTCGAAAAAGAGGAGGGCGGCAGCAAAAGCAGCGGCGGCAGCTGTGGCAGCGGCGGCGGCAGCAGTGGTGGCAGAAGCAATTGTAACAACGGCAGGAGTGTCGGCAGGAGCAGTTACAGCACAAATATGCGTTGCAGCAGGAGTCCCCATTTCAGCTGCGACAACAGCAGCGACAACAGCAGCGACAACGGCAGCGGTAACAGCAGCGACAACGGCAGCGGTAACAGCAGCGGTAACAGCAGCGGCGACGATGACGGAGGCGATGAAAAAAGCAATGAAAGCCTCTGTGAAAAACCGGTTCATCTTTTAAAAAATCACGGGAAAGGAAAAATCATTCTTTCTTCCGTTCATGAATTTTTATCAAAAACGTATTTGGAATCTCTGCTTTTTGGTCCGAGGGTGAAGTTATAATTTAAATGTATGAAACGATAAATAAAAACCAAAAAATCACAGAGAGATAAAATGAGTCAAGAATCTTTCATTCATGTTCTGGATCAGGATACTATTAATAAAATCGCGGCCGGAGAGGTGGTCGAGCGCCCTGCGTCCGTTGTCAAAGAGCTGGTCGATAACGCCATTGACGCCGGCGCTCAAAATATTCGAATCGAACTCAAAAACAGCGGAAAAAATCTGATTTCCGTTCGCGACGACGGAAAAGGAATGTCAAAAGAAGATGTTTTGCTTTCCCCGATTAAACACGCGACCAGTAAAATCAAAGAAATTTCCGATCTCGAAGTTGTTTCAACGATGGGATTTCGAGGAGAAGCGTTAGCGGCGATCAGTTCCGTTTCCAAATTTGAAATCATTACAAAACAAAAGAAAAACACATCCGGAACACGCTTGTATTTGGAAGGCGGGGAACAAGACGTCACGGAGGTCGGGGCTCCCGACGGGACAACAGTTTCCGTTTTTGATCTTTTTTATAACACGCCGGCGCGTTTGAAATATATGAAAACGGACGCGACGGAATTATCACACATCGTCGGCATGGTCAGTGATTTAATTTTAGCGAATCCCGATATCTCTTTTACGTTAATCAATAACAACAAAACGGTTTTATCCAGCGCGTCTTCCGATTTGTTCAATTCGATTGTGGATATTTTGGGTTATGAGGCGGCTCGTTATATGATGGAAATTCCGTCCGAAAATATGAGAACCCCCCT
>JAVESN010000116.1:0-3665 GCA_034006575.1 Methanimicrococcus sp. | reverse complement strand
TCAATAACAACAAAACGGTTTTATCCAGCGCGTCTTCCGATTTGTTCAATTCGATTGTGGATATTTTGGGTTATGAGGCGGCTCGTTATATGATGGAAATTCCGTCCGAAAATATGAGAACCCCCCTTGAAAACGATAAAAAAGAAGCGGTCGAGCAAATCAAATCCCTGACGGATTACGCGGATATGGACATTTCGGGTTTTATCTCAAAGCCGACTTTCAGCAAAACAACGACGGACAATCTGTATTTTATTGTCAACAATCGTCCCGTGGTTTCAAAAGAATTAATCAAAGCCGTTCGTCTCGGTTATTATACGAAACTTCCAAAAGACCGATATCCCGCGGTTGTGATTCATCTTAAAATCAATCCGTCCGAAGTTGATGTGAACGTTCATCCCCGAAAAACGGAAGTGCGTTTTAGAGATGAAAAAAGATTGGTTCGAATCGTTGCGGATGTCGTTGAAACCACGCTTCGCTTATACGAATTGGCGCCGAAAGTCACGGCAAACGAGGCTAAAAAAATCGTCGAAAAGTCGTTTTCCGATTTCGGCTCTTTGAAAAAAACGGACATTGAATCGGAATCCGACTCAAAGATTGAATTCGATTCTTCCGCAAAATCTCAAAGTCCGGGAAATCAAAATACGGAAAACCAAAACACGGGGATGTCCGCAAATACTCAAACGGATGAAAATGTCAAAACGATTGAACAAATCGAAACGAATTCATTTGCCAACGTCGATGTCGTTCGAGAAAGAAAGGCGACATATTCGACAAAACCGGCGATTTTGTCGGAATCGGATAAAAACGCTACCGAAGATTCCGTTTTTTCCTCTCAAAAGTTTGGAGAGGATTCGCTTTCTCCCGTTTCCGAAAAATACGGGACGGGCTATGTCGCGCCCGCAAAAGATACGGATAAACGATTGAAAACAACGGAGCGATTGCTGTCAAAAGCCGAAAACAAAACAGACTTGCCGCCGTCTGAAATCGGAATTTTGGATCACATTCGCGTGGTCGGCCAAATCGCCAATCTTTATATTTTGGTTGAAAAAGACGGCGGCCTTTTGATTATTGATCAACACGCGGCTCACGAGCGCATTTTCTACGACATTATTCAAAGACAAGAAACCGTTTCCGTTCAAGAATTAATTTCTCCCGCCGTTGTTCATTTAACGCCGAAAGAAAAAGCGCTCATGGACGAATACATTCCTTATTTGGAAGAAGTCGGATTCGGCATTTCCGAATTCGGCGACTGCGCTTACGCCGTCAGTTTCGTTCCGGTTTTTTTCGGGCGCATGGAAGATATTTCAACCGTCCACGATGTCATTTCGGACATATTGTCGTTTGGAAAAATCAAAGACGAAATCGGCGTTCGAGATACGATTGCCAAAAGAACCGCCTGCCGCGCCGCCATTAAAGCGGGCGCTTCTTGCAACCAAGAGCAGATGGAAGAGTTGATTCGACAATTGAAATTGACGAAAAACCCTTATTCCTGCCCGCACGGCCGCCCGACCATTTTAATCTTTTCGCAAAAAGAACTTGAAAAATTATTTGAAAGATCTTAATTTTAAAAATCAATCTCATCGAGGTTTATCATGTCATTTTTATCAGATGTCGAAATTCGAGAACTCATCTCAAAAGAACCGCCGCTTGTCAAAGACTATTTGGATTTGGAAAAGCAAACGCAGCCCAACGGTTTTGAAATGACGGTTTCTGAGGTTTACGAGTTAATCGGAGCCGGCGCCGTCGATTTTGACAACAGCGGAAGAAAAACGCCGGAGAAAAAAATCCTTCCTTTCGGACAAGACGGCTGGATTCATCTCAATCCCGGCGTTTATTCCATCGTTTTAAACGAGTTTGTGAACATCCCCCAAAACATCGGCGCCGTCGCTTATCATCGTTCCAGTTTAACCCGAAGCGGCGTGACGCTTGGGACAGCCGTTTGGGACGCCGGATACAGCGGCCGCAGCGAATGCCTTGTCATCGTTTCCAATCCGGCCGGGTTTGACATGAAAAAAGATGCCAGAGTGATGCAGCTTTTGTTTTTCTATTTGGGGTCCGACGCCGATTATTTGTATAACGGCATTTATCAAAACGAGAATATGAAAAAATGAAAGATATTCTTATTTTCCAAACAGTTTTGATTTCCTATCTTTTGAAAATCTGCTGAATTCAAATTAGATTCAACAAAAAAAATTTTAAATTGACCTGCCCCAAGTGTGCATCTTTGAGAGGCCGGGCAGGTTCTGTTAACGAATAGTACTCATTGAAAAGTATAAATATTTCTCGAATTATTTCTCTTTTTTAAATCTTTTCATTTTAAAAATTTCGGCACCCTTTTCATCTTTTTTTGTTTCTTTTGATTTGTGATTTTTATGAATTTTTCATCCCTTTTACTCATTTTAATTACTTTTCTCCTCGGCTCCGCTCTTTTTTTAAGCGCCGGTTCCGCTTTTGGTTTTTTTTCGGATTTATCGCCCGCGGGTCCCGTTAAAATTGAAGTCGTTGAGTTTTCGGGCGGTGACATATATAATGATTCGACGCGGTTTGCGGAGAATACTCTCATTTTGAAACATTGCGGCGGCAACAAACTTCCTTTGGATTCCGTTTCGATTCAAATTTCGGGAAAAGGAAACGCGTATTCGGGAATTCCCGGAACGGGCGGAAAAATGCATTACGGAGACGTTTCCGTTTTTTACGAGCATCTCAATAAAAGCCAAAAAAATTCGGATTTTGAAAAAAATAACAAAGAAACGCTCAAAGACGGTTTTTGGACCTCCGGAGAAACTTTTTTGTTGACGGGAAACGACAGTTTAAATTCAACGGTTTCCAGCGTTTTTGTATCGGTCGGAGAACAAACAAACACATCCAACAATTACGGTTTTTCTTCCAACCAAACGCTTGAAATTCGAATCTATCAAAAAAATAAAGCCGGCAAATCACAATTGATTTTAAAAAAAGAAATCGATGTTTAAAAAATCGCAAAAACCGTAAAAACTTTTAATAAACTTCAATAGCCGCAAAAACCTTGATAAACCCCGAAAGCCGCAAAAACTCTGATAAACCCCGAAAGCCGCAAAAACCTTGATAAACCCCGAAAGCCGCAAAAACTCTGATAAACCCCGAAAGCCGCAAAAACACTGATAAACCCCGAAAGCCGCAAAAACCTTGATAAACCCCGAAAGCCGCAAAAACTCTGATAAACCCCGAAAGCCGCAAAAACCTTGATAAATCTCGAAAGCCGCAAAAACTCTGATAAACCCCGAAAGCCGCAAAAACTCTGATAAACCCCGAAAGCCGCAAAAACCTTGATAAATCTCGAAAGCCGCAAAAACTCTGATAAACCCCGAAAGCCGCAAAAACCTTGATAAATCTCGAAAGCCGCAAAAACTCTGATAAACCCCGAAAGCCGCAAAAACTGTTAAAAATAACTTTTAAAAATAAATAAAAACCATTTTAAAAAACCAAAAAACCATTTTAAAAAACCAAAAAACCATTTTTAATCATTTAAAAACAATCAAATAGAACAACGCTCTACTAAGAAAATAAACGGAACAAGTACTTTCACTCGGCATGAATGATTATTTTTAAGCAGGTCGCCTCAGAATGGACAATGAATCAACTCAATTTAAAACGGCGTACGATATGAAAACGTCACAGCCAAACGC
>JAVESN010000012.1:0-25105 GCA_034006575.1 Methanimicrococcus sp. | reverse complement strand
CGGAATCAAAGGCTATGGTGTACTGATTGATCTTCCACTTCGCGGTTATCGTGATGTTTTCGGCCGGCATTGTTGTCGGAATCGTCTTGTCCCATCCGTCGAAGGTGTATCCGGTCTTGGTGGGTTCTGCGGGCGCAGTCACTTCGGTGTTGTAATTCTGCTTAATCGGATCAACGGAAGATCCGCCGGCGGAATCAAAGGTGATGGTGTAATTATTTATTTCAAAAACCGCTTGATATGTCACATCTGCCGTTACCGCGGTCGCATCAATTTCTGTTTTGGAATAAAGACCTTCAACGCCGGTTGTATTATTCCACCCTGTGAAGGTGTATCCCGTTTTCGTCTGATTTTCCGGCGCTGTTGCTTTGTTGTTATAATCAATTGTTTGAGCTGTTCCAATCACGGTTCCTTCTTCATCAAGGAATTGGACGGTATACTTGTTAATTTTAAATACCACTTGATAAGTCGTATTACCCGTAACAGGCGTCCCATCAATCTCCGGCTTGAGATAAACTTCGTTATCGCCCGTTATATTCTTCCAGCCTTCGAGTATGTATCCTTCTTTTTCAGGAATGATTGGCGCTACCGCTTTCTTATTGTACTCCACCGTTTGCGGTGATGTTGTGACATCGTTTTCGTCTTCGTCAATGAAACGGACATTGTATTTGATAATCTCAAAAACGGCTTGATAAGTTGTATCCTCCGTCATCGGTTTTTCGTCAATTTCCGCTTTTTGATAGTTGTAAGGGGGACTTCCGAAATCTTCTGTGTCCTGCCACCCTTTAAAATCATATCCCGTTTTTTCTCGGTCCCCGGGGGCTGTTACATATCCATTTTTATCCACCGTTTCTGATTTAATCAAATCTCCGTTTTCATCCACGAATCGGACCATAACGGTCGGGTCGTCGATTATAAGGTCTCTAAAGTTTCCCAAAGATATATAATCTGATGTAATCGTTTCCGGCAGCGAGTTCCAGCCCGAAAATTCGTATCGGATTTTGCCGTAAACATCCGGCAAAAGCTCGACTTGAGGGCGCGAGGCGGTCGGAATGGCGACTGCGGATAAAGAACCGTTTTCGACGCGGAATTTGCTTTGAGTGATTATTTTTCCTTTTCCGATATCTGTGTCCCGAATCTTAAATTCGACATCGTAAAATACTGCAGGCTCCCAAACCGCGTAAAGGGTTTTTCCGCCGGCGGGAATTGTATAACATTCACCGCATTGATATTTCGGGACGGTATCGCCGGCGTTTTCGGCCCATCCTTTTAAGACATATCCCGGATTTTTGAATGTTTTATTGTCTCTTAAAGCGTATTCTTTGCCGACAATTACTTTATCCGTGATCTGTTCCGAAGTTCCGAAATTGGAATCATAAATTAAATTCACCAATGTGTTCGGATCGGCGTAAACGGCTTTAAATTCTACGTCTCCGCATATTTGAATGGTCGATCCGGGATAATAAATCATACCGTTTTTCCCTATTTCCTCCCACCCTGCCAAGGTGTGCGTTATTTTCCCGACTTTTTTTGTCAAAGAAGCTTCTTTAACCAGCGCCAATGTATTTAACCGATAAGTTTTTTCGTCTGTCGGCGCCGTTCCGGTTCCGTCGTCTTTGTCGTAAGTGATTTTAAAATCGCTCGTTTCAAAAAGCCCGAAAATGAAATAATCTTTCGCAACAGTCGCGCTTGAAAAGTCGAACGGAATAATCAATCCGTTGGAAAGGGTTGTATACCACCCTTCAAAAACCCCCAGACCCGGATAATATTTGCCGACTTCCAAATAATAGTCATCCGTCGGAGAAGGGGGTCTGACGTGTCCGTTAACGGAAACATTTTGTGTTCCGAGGACTTCTCCGTTGTTTTGATCATAAAATGAAACAACAACCCCTTTCGGCTCCCACCGAGCAAACAACATCAAATTCCCGTCGGGCATGGTCGCCCCGTCAAAATCGAATTTTTGAGTGTACTCGGTTTCCGTATACCACCCTTCAAACTCATAGCCTGATCTTGTCGGATTATCCGGTTTCGTTAAGTTTTGTCCAAACAAAACGGTTTGCGAGAGAGGCGAAGTACCATCTCTCATATCAAAAGAAAGGTTGTGATTGGTACGATTGTATAATAAAAATTGATTTGTACTCGATGCTTCATTTAAATCAGAACTTGAAATAATAGCAGAGGTCGTTACCTTTTCCATTCCTTGAATGTTTTTTAAATCAAATTTCCCGCTTGCATAAACAGTTTGTGAATATTTTTTATCTTTCACGTAAATTTTACCATTATATTCAACATAATCTTTATTCAATTCGCCTAAACCTTCTACAGAATCACCTTGCAATGATTCAAACATATAATTCAAAGTAACATCAGATCCGGATGAAGTCCATGATGCATTCGCAGTATATCCATCTCCTGAAGGAATCATCTCTGATGTAAAAGTAACTCTTTTTGAAACCAGTAGTGTAGTGCTGCCAGTCACGGGTGTCGTCCAACCATAAAATTTATTATTATTGGTGGTAGTTGTTATATTAAAAAAATCACCGTTCACAGGCCAAATTTCTTCTAAATTCATATTATATTTGGCACGGATTTTGTACGTTGCATTTTTGTACTCATCTCCATTGTGAATCAATGTCGCGTTTCTATCTTTTAAATCAAATGTAATCGTATAAATTTTATAATTATAATAAACGTTAATAACGGAAGTTCCGTCTCCCTCAACGATTGTCGAGCTGGAACGATTAAAAGTGCTGTAATTCAAAAGATTTTTAGATGCAGCAGATATGTTGTTTTTCACTTGAGTATCATTAACGGTTGCAGTTGTTCCGGCCGTCGCCTTTATGGTGTATGAATCATGATACACATAATCGGCCTGATCGAAATCGGACTTAATCGGCAAATTTTCTTTTTCATTCCATATAATGACGGTGACGTTTGGCTTATTGGTTGTACTCGCTTTCCATACGGCGTATAAAGTCAGGGAAGATTCGACGGGTGTTGAAAATATATATTCGTAAGTCGGGTTGTTTGCCACAGCGTCCGGGTTTTCGCTCCAAAAAACAAAGTCATAACCGGGTCTTGTCGGACTCCCTGGGTTTTCCGCATTTCCTCCGTGGGGGATGACTTGATAGTCAACGGGGGTTCCTTTCATGGAATTAAAATAAACTTTATGGGTGCTGCTGTATATCGGACGCAAGATGATGTGATTGTAAACGGGCGTGCCTAAGTCAAAGTAATCCTCCGTGTCGCCGACAGCCCAGTAGCTGAATAACTCGGAGGTTCCGCTCGGGGGAGTTGTAATGGGCTCGACATGACCGCCTTTTGAAACCAGTTGCGTTTTAAAAATAACGCCTTTTGCGTCTTTAAAAGAAATCAAATATTTGTTTGAAAATTGAGCGTACAACACAAAGTCTTCGGTCACGGGCTCCGAGAAGTCATAAAGGTCTTCCAAACCGTCTTCTTGTTTTGACCATCCGAGAAAAGAAACCATTCCGAGCGGCAAAGCCGGAGATAAGGGCGTGCTTAACTTATTGCCGGACTCAATGTACTGGGTTTCATACAGTTCCCACTCCTCCACGCCGGTGTAAAATTTAACCTCGTGCGTTGACTCGTCTCCGGCAATCATAACCGGAATCGTACCCAATATGAGGAGAACGATTAATAAAAGAGCCGCTTTATTCAAAAAATGATTTTTATTCATTTTAAAAACCCGTGGAAAATTAATTATTAAATTTTAAAAATATACATTATAAAGAATAAATAGTAATCACTAACTAATAGGAATTATTATTGACTCCCTTTTACTATTTATATATTATCCAAAATAAACACTTGATGATGATATTTTACATTTTAGAATAGATCATAATACAAAAAATATATAATAAAAATAAAATGGAATACGATGAATTAAAAAATGGAACAGTATACATTTTTTTCTCCCTTAAATTTTCAATTTGCATTTTATATTAAACATAACATATATTATTTCGAGTTTTAATGACTTTTATTTGTCATCCATAATGTTAACAAAAAAAAGATCGCAATAAAATAAAAAGTTAACAAAAAAGGAACCGTAAAATAAAGACGAACACGACGGATTAAAAACGGTTCGGAAATTAAGAAAAAAGAAGAAAGAAGAAAAGAAGAAGAAAAGAAGAAGAAAGAAAAAAAAGAAGAAAGAAAAAAAAATCATCCTTTGAAAAATATCGCCTTAAATATATCGTTTCAGAAAAACGGATGAAGACTTTCTCATAACAAATCCTTAAAATTCCGAGCGGACGCGATAAAGTTTTCGGCGAATTCTTTGTAAGAAACGCCGTGGAAATGAGTGTACGTTCCGATTGTGTTTTGAACCGTCATTCCGTCCGCCTGGTTTGAAATGCCGACGCCGCGAGTGATTTTTATGGCGAATTCCGTATCAGTTGGAATGTTTTCTAAAACCGAATGATGGAATTCGTGGGCGATAAACGTGTTTCCTTTTTTTCCGATAGGGGTGTCGGATTCAAAAACGCCGTTCGTGTAACTGACAATGCGCCGCCCGACGCCGAACGCGCTGGTGCAGGGAAAAACGCCGGCCATTTCAAAAGAAGAGCGATTCCCCTCTTTGTCCGCGATTTCAATTTTTCTTGTCAAATAATCCATACCGGCCGATTCCGCGAAAATCGGCATGTTCTTTTTTGAAGCCTCTTGAATCGACGCCCTCATCGAGACGTTGTCCGCCAGCTGTTTCGCAAAAATGTCGGGAACGCCGCCGCCGATGTAAAGCGCGTGCACCTCCGGCAAAACAAAATCGTGAATCGGACTGAAATAAACAAGCTCGGCGCCTGCGATTTCCAACAAATCCAAATTGTCGGCGTAATAAAAATTAAAAGCCTCATCATAAGCCACGCCGATTTTAACGGCCGGACGCGCCGCGCCTTTTGCCCCCGCCGTCGTTTCCGCCGCGGTTTGAGAATCGTTCTTTTGAAACACCGTGGTTGGGGGAACGGCAAACGGCTCGGCCGTATCGGCAATCCCGATTAACCGCTCAAAATCAATCCCCCCGGTAATCCCGTCCTTCATCTTTTGAATGTGCCCGGCCAAATCTTCCGGACGGCGGCGCCCCTTCGCAATCGGAATCAACCCCAACTCCCGAGAAGAAATCGCAAGCTCCGGATTTCGAAAAACCGTCCCGATGACGGGAACGCCCGTATAGAATTCGACCGCCTCAATCGCTTTTCTCGCGTGCTTTGGACTCCCGATGTTGTTTAAAATAACGCCGGCTATTTGAACCTCCGGATCAAACTCGCAAAAACCCTTAATCAAAGCCGCGCAAGAACGCGTCATGCTGCGCGCGTTAATCACCATGACGACCGGACATTTCAAAATCTTGGCAATCTGAGCCGTGCTCCCGACATCCGAAAACGCGTCAAGCCCCTCAAACAAGCCGCGAACCCCTTCAATGACGGCAATGTCCGCCGCCCCCCCGTTTTCATGAGAACGGCAGGCGTGCGTAAAAACGTCTCTGACATCCGCGTCGCTCATCAAATAACCGTCCAAATTCCGGCAGCGGCGACCGGCGATTTCGGTGTGGTACTCCGGATCGATATAATCCAAAGCGGCTTTAAAAGGCTGAACCGCATATCCCCTCTCCTTTAACGCGGCCGAAATGCCCATCGTAATCGTCGTTTTCCCGGAAGAAGAGCGATCCGCGGCAATTAAAATGCGGGGAATGTTTTCAATCATGGTCCACCTTTTTTACAAATTTTGATAATAGGGATATATTCACGGTTTTATTCATTTACTCACGATTTTATTGACGGTTCTGTTCACGCTTATTCACTGTACTTTTTAGAAAGCTCCCGAAGCTGATCGTCGCTTAACGGTTTTGCCAAAACGCAAGAGTCATTTAAGAGGATATTTTTTGCCAACTTTTGATACGTACGGGCAATCTCGGAATCGGGCGCCTTTTCCAAAACGGAAAATCCGTCTCTCTCGCAGCTTTGAACCAGCGGATCTTTGGGAATGTAGCCGATTAACTTGCTCCCGATGGAATTTGAAAACTCTTCCGCCAACTCCCGCTCCCGATCGGCGTTTCTGGAATTGCAAATGACACCGCCGAGATCCATACCGATTTTACCGAAGCCGCGGCAAATGTTATTGGCGGCATAAAGCGGCATATATTCGCCCGATGTCAAAACATAAACTTCATTGACAAACCCTTTCTTAATCGGCGCGACAAAACCGCCGCAAACCACGTCTCCGGGAACATCGTAAATAATGAGGTCGTTGTCCAAATAATCCGGATAAATCTTCTTCAACGTTTCAATCGCGACAATAATTCCGCGCCCCGCGCAACCGACACCCGGCTCCGGACCGCCGACCTCCATACATAAAACGCCGCCGAAACCCTCAAAAATCACATCTTCCTTTTCGACATTTTTCTTCTCACGCAAAACATCCAAAACCGTCGGAATCCTTTTGCCCCCCAAAAGCGTAATGGAAGAATCGCTTTTCGGATCGCACCCGATGAGCATCACTTTTTTCCCTTCCATCGCGCAAGCCGCCGCGACGTTTGAAGCCGTGCTGGATTTCCCGATACCGCCCTTCCCGTAAATCGCGATAATTTTTTTCATTTCCCGCCCACCATTTCTTTTTGAATTCCGTCGGCGGCCACCGCGCGAAGCGTGTCTCCGAATTCCGACGAAACGATGGAAGACACCCCCAGCGTTTGCGGGTGAAGATCGATTTCAACCATCACATGATGATGCCCCATCTCTTTTAACGGCAAAACTTGGCGCGGCCCGTTTGTAATCGAAAAAAGCTCCATTCCCAAAAACGCGTCCATCGGAAGCGCGTGCGGAACGCCCGCAATAACCGCCGCGTCAAACGCGTATTTTCCAAAAAGCGCTTTGAGCTTATCGCCCGTCACCGCATACTCATCCAAACCGCCGATAATCTCATGAACCGGAACTCCTTTTTCTTCAAACCCTTTCATCACGTTTATCGCGTGCTCCTTGACACGCGGAAGACCCAAACTCTCATCCGTATTTGAAAAAACCGTGATGTTTTTTTCCATCCCGAACAGTTTGGCCGTTTCATAAAGCGCAATGATTTCATCCGCGAACATGTATGCCGTTTCTTTTTTCGCGTTTAACACGCCGGCGATTTTTTTCCCGCCCCGAATCAATTCCAACAATCGCCCCGCGGCTTTATATTTCAAATCCCCCCGCGACGGCTCCAAATACCCTTTGCTGGCGGCGCCGTGTCTGATTTCAACATTGGTCGCTTCCGCGAGTAATCGGCGCTGGCGCTCCAACTCTTCCGGCGTCAGCATTCCGGCTTCCGTCGCCGGCTCCAAAACAGAAATAACGCCGTCCGTATTGTTCGCGTATCCGGCATGCGTCTCAACGCAAAGAATGTCAACGCCGTCCGGCGCGTAAGACACCAAATCCGTCAACTCTTCTCCGATAATCATGCTGGTGCAAGTGCCGACCAGAGCGATTGTTTTGGGATGGAACAATTCAACGGCTTTATCAATTGTTCTTTCCAGCTTTTCTTTCCCGCCGAAAACAAAATCGTTTTCATCCATCGCGCTCGTCAAAACGCGCAAACGGTCTTCTTCAAGAAGCCGCGCGTGTTTAAAAGAACAGCCCGGCGGCCCGTGCAAAATCGCGACATCGACATTTAAATCCCGAAGCGTGTAAAGAGACGCCACTATCGAACTGGGTCTGGGGTGAATAATTAATTTTTCATTTTCCGTCATTATTTTAACCTTTTAAAATTATCTGAAACATTTAACGGCGGCAACAATGATATCGTCTTCGTTTGAAATATCCATCGCTTTTTGAAATCCGTCTTGAAAAGACTCGGCGTAATATATTTCCTTATCGCTGAAATCTTTTGAATCGTTTGCTCCGCCTTCATTTCCAATAAGCCGTTTGAGACGGCTGCCGACAAAAACGAATCGCGCGATATTTCCCGCGTAATCCGCAACCAACCGCCAAACACCAAAAGGGTCCAACCCTTCGCAAACCGTTTTTTCTTCTTCGCCGACGACAAGGATGAGATTTGAATCGGCTCCTTTTTTTTTCGCGCTTGATTTTTTTTCAAGCATATGCTCCAAAGCGAACCTCGCCTTTTCAATCGTCAGCCCCGAATTGGAGTTATCCAATATCAAACGATTGTTTTTCCGATACGCCTTCATTCGCCCGCGAACGCCGTCAAAATTGAAAAGAACTTTTTTCATCTCTTCTTCCGAAACATGGAATTCAAATCCCAGCGCGACCGCGGCGCCCATCGCGATTTGGTATGATTCCGGATCATACCCGAAACGCAAAGGAGTTTTAAAACAAACATTCGCGCGCCGATTCCGGATTTCCAGCTCTTGGAGGATACCGGTTTCGTTTTCGAATTTGCCTCCGATATAATTTCCGGTTTCGATTTCGGCATTGGTTTCGATTTCGATTTCGGTTTCGCTTTTCTCCGCCGGAAGAAGACGAATACAAACGTCCGCCGATTCGTCCGCGTCTCCAAAATCCATCCCCTCCGACCGGCCGCCGTCGTTAAAAACGATTGTTTTTTGATCCGCTCGAATAACGGTCTTCACGTCTTTAAAATCATCGGAATGAATGATAAAGCACCCGTTTTCTTTGGAGCGAGGAATCATATCGATTTTTGCTTCCGCTGCCGTCTTGGAATTTCCGGCGATGAGGTAATCGGGTTTTATTTTCGTCAGGACGCCGATATCCTGCGCGCCCGTAAACCCGAGAGAAACTTCAAAAAGAAACACCTCCGGAGCGTACTTTTTCTCAAAGGCGAAGTCGACCATTTCCGGAAGATAAGCCGGAGTAATGCTGATTCCGGGCTTGATTTCTTCAAACCGCCCGTTTTCCCAATAAGTCATTCCGCGGGAGGTGTGCAACAAAACACGTTTTTGAAAAGACAGCATTTGAGCGGATATCGTTGCGGCGCTCGTTTTTCCGAAAACGCCGGTGATTTCAACCAAACGGCAATTTTGAAGCCGGGGGTGATTTAAAAGAATTCGGCCGACCAGATCATGATGCGTGATTCTCGGCAGATTCAAGTCAATCGCTTTTTTAAAAAATGCGTTTTTCGGATCCAAATGAACCGGCAGGCAGACTATATCAAAATCGCTCGTCAAATCATTCTCATCCGCGGTCACGGCGAAGGGATGCTCTTTGGCGTATTCCGATAATTTTTCGGCGGGCGTTTTTTGATACACATCAAATACGGTGACGGAAATATTATGTTTTAAAAGCTGTTTTGCAATCGCAAGTCCCCCGTGATTGATATCAAAAACAGCGGCTTTCCGCCAAGATATGTTTTGCTCGGACATTTTTTTCTCTCAAATTCACTTTAAAATCTTTTTTAAAAAAGATTCTATTATTTAATATTCTTTTAGCTAAAACAGTTTTGTAACACAAATATGTATCGTTTGTAACACAAATAAGTATCGTTTACAGTACGATTAAAAGGGCACGGCGTTTTTTAAAAATATTAAAAAATGAAAAACGTTTTAAAAATAACCGCGAAGGGAAAACTTCAAAGTTATTTAAAAATCTCTTCCATTCGAATCAGAGCTTCTTGAATTCGGTTGATGGATGTCGCGTAAGAAAAGCGGATATTGTTTTTTCCGGATTCCCCAAATGCGATTCCGGGAGAGACGGCGATATGGGCTTCTTCCAAAAGCCGAGCGGCGATTTCTTCCCCGGTTCCGAATTCCCCGACGTCCGGAAACGCGTAAAAAGCGCCGTCCGGCATGACGCATTTTAAGCCGAGTTTTTGCAAACCGTTGACCAAAACGTCCCTTCTCTCTCGAAAAGCGGCCTGCATTTTATGCAGCTCGTCTTGCGGCCCTTTCAACGCTTCAACGCCGCCGTATTGGATAAAAGTCGTGACATTGCTGATGGTGTGGCTTTGGATTTTCTCCAAACTTTTAAAAATATGAGACGGAACGTCCATATAACCCAGCCGCCATCCGGTCATTGCGTACGCTTTTGAAAAACCGTTAACGGTAATTGTCCGATCCTGCATATCGTCCATGGACGCGATGCTGCAATTCTTTTTATCGTATATGATTTTTTCATACATTTCATCCGAAATCACATAAAAATTATGATCGGACGCGAGATCCGCGATTTCTTTCAATTGCGCTTTGGTATAAACGGCGCCGGTCGGATTGCACGGGGAGTTAAGGACAATCATTTTGGTTTTATCGGTAACGTATTCGGACAAATCCTTTGTCGGGCGATAATTTTTTTCGGGATCCGTTTCAACCCAAACCGTTTTTCCGCCGGCCATCTTCACGCAGGCGTCATAAGAAACCCAAGACGGATCAAACAACAAGACTTCATCGCCGTCGTCAATCAAAGTCATCATGGCTTCAAAAATCGCGAATTTCGCGCCGGGCGTAACCATAATATTATCGGACGATGTCGGAATGCTGTTTTCGCTTCTCAGTTTGTCGGCAATCGCTTTTCGAAGGGAGGGAATTCCGGGACCCGCCGAATAATGCGTCTCTCCCGCAATCATTGCGTAATGCGCGGCTTCGACAATGTTTGAAGGCGTGTCAAAATCCGGCTCGCCCAGCGTAAAATTAATGACATCGATTCCTTGGTTGATTAAAATTTTGGCTTTTTTGGCGGATTGAATGGTTGCGGATTCTTCAACATTTTCGATTCGCGGGGAGATGACTTTTTTTGTCATAAAGGATCATGAGTTGTTTTTTAATTCTTATTTTGAATGCGTATTAAACGCGCTGAACCAATTTCACCGCGGCTTCAACCGCTCTTTTCGCGTAATCCATTCTTTCCATGGCTTGCATGCGCGTCATTCCGGGGCCGGAAATTCCGAGCGCGACCGGTTTTCCGTAATCCAAAGACAAGTCCGTCATTTTTCGCGTCACTTGAGCGACGACGACTTCATCGTGTTTGGTATCCCCCTCAATCACGCAGCCGACCGTAACGACCGCGTCAATGCCTTTGTTTTCCAATAATTTTTTAATCGCGAGCGGCATATCATAAACGCCCGGAACGTACACTTTTTCGGTAACTTCCGCGCCCAAGAATTTCGCGTGCTCTTCTCCTAAAATTTCCATTTGGTAGGTGATGTCTCTGTTAAATTCAGCGACGACAAAACCGATTTTAATTGTCATTTGATTTTCTCCTAGAAATTAACACAATATGTTTAAACAATGATTAGATATAATTTATCCCTAATTGCACTTTCAGTATTAAATAAATAACTAAATTAAGAAATAACGGAATAAAAAGATAAAAATAATGAAATTTTAAAAATACCGAGTTATAAACATGAAAATTGAACGTATTGAAATAAAAAACTACAAAGTGTTATAAAATGTAATTATCAAGGATATCCCGGACATGGCTGTTTTTTTAGGCAAAAACGGTTCGGGAAAATCTACGCTTTTTGATGTTTTCGGTTTTCTAAATGATAGCTTAAGAAGCAATATCAGAAGTGCTTTACAAGCCCGAGGAGGATTTCGTGAAGTTCGATCAAGAGGCCAAGAGGATGATATCGAATTTTTGTTTAAATATAGAGGAGAACAAACAGATAATAGATTAGTTACATACGAATTAAAAATAGGATTAAATTCCGAAAATCAACCTGTAATAAAACGTGAAATTTTGAGATATCGCAGAACGCAGCGTGGTAAACCATGGAATTTTTTAGATTTTAGCGAGGGAGAAGGAGTTGCAATAGACGAGGATGAAGATTTTGAAAATATTGAAAATGCCGTACGTACAACATATAAATTAGATTCTCCGGATATATTAGCAATTAAAGGACTTGGCCAGTTTCAAAAATTCAAAGCCGTTGCGACTTTTAGAAAATTAATAGAAGATTGGCACGTGTCTGATTTTCATGTTGAAGACGCTCGTATGATTCAAGACGTTCATTATGATGAGCAACTTAATAAAACGGGAAATAATCTTGCAAATGTAGCTAAATATATTCATGATGAAAATCCTGAAATTTTTGAAATAATTCTTCAAAAAATGAAACAACGAGTTCCCGGGATTACAAGCGTTAATGCAAGTGAGACAGAGGATGGCAGGATTATTTTAAAATTTTCGGACGGTGAATTCAAGGATCCGTTTGCATCAAAATTTGTATCAGATGGCACAATTAAAATGTTTGCGTATTTGATTTTGCTTCATGACCCGCAAACACATGCATTGTTATGCATTGAAGAACCGGAAAATCAATTGTATCCACAATTATTAAAAGAGTTGGTTGAGGAATTTAGGGAATATACCTTAAACGGCGGTCAAGTTTTTGTATCGACTCATTCTCCTGATTTTTTAAATAATGTGGAATTAGATGAAGTTTATTACCTGATTAAAAAGAATGGTTATTCCACAATCATAAAAGCAAAAGATATAGAGTTAGTGAAAAGTTTGTATGAAGCCGGAGATAAACTGGGTTATTTGTGGCAACAAGATATTCTTGGAAGGGAAATGGAATGAAATTACTCTTTTTACTTGAAGAGGAATCGTGTAAAGAATGCTTAAACAATATTCTTCCAAGAATCTTACCTCCCCATATAGAATTTATTTGTGTTGCACATACCGGAAAAAGTGATTTACAAAGATCTATACCTATAAAATTGAAAGGTTGGAACGAACCTAATGCCAAATTTATCATCGTTCATGATCAAGATAACCATAATTGCATTGATTTAAAAAACAAGTTAAAAGATCTATGTTTGGTGTCACAAAAAGAAGTTTTAATAAGAATAGTTTGTACCGAATTAGAATCATGGTATTTAGGAGATTTAGAGGCTCTTGAACAAGCGTACGGCGGAAATATATGTACAGATAAAAATATTCATAAATTTAGAAACCCGGATTCAATCATAAATTCCAAAGAAAAATTAAAAGAAGTGACTCAAAACAAATATCAACCTGTATCGGGTTCGCGCCAAATTTCAACTTACATGGACATTCGAAAAAACAAATCGTCAAGTTTTCAAATTTTTGTAAGAGGAGGACTTGATTTTTGTAAATAATTGATTTGAAATTTTATCCAAAATCCTCCTCTTCATACATCGAAAAGATCACAATAAGATGGTCCGTTTCGTTCACTTTTTGATAAAAATTCCTTAAAATTTCAAATTCGTTCCAAAAGTGCTCATAAATTTCGGGCGCTTTTTCTTTTAACGCTTTCTTTTTTTTGCTTAAAAAAGAATATTTCGTCAGTTTTTTCATTTTCGCGTCAAACGCTTCTTTGAATTGTTTTTCGTTAATTTCCGATAAAACGGCGGCGATTTTTCGGACGTCGTCATTTAAAACATAAACAACGGGGTCGTAAGTTTCAAACCCGCCGCCGTCTTCTCCCAAAAAGGATACGGGATCAATAATCAACGATTCGCTGTTTCCGCCCGTCAAAAGGTTTCCGTTTTCAAAAATGTCCCAGTATTTTGAAAAAACATCGCCTCTCGCCAAAACATTCACGACGCGGTCAATCTCTTGAAGCCGGATTCGGTCGGCTTTGGCAAAAGCCTGCGTGATTTCCCGGGCATCCGTCACGCCGTTTTCAAAATCGCTCAACCGTTGTTTTTCAACGGATACAAAAAAAAGGAACATGATTGACTCTCTTCTTTTAATTTTTAAAACATTTCCTTTTTTATCGTTTTCGTCCAAACATTTTATTCTCTTGCCGGTTTCGCATCTTTAAACCCTTCGCGCTGTCCCGTTCCGGCTTCCCGAATCATTTTTTCGGGGGATTGAAGCATTTTAACGACGTTTACCGCGTGCTCGCGCGTTCGGCTGTCCATTAAAAACGCCAACTCCTTATCGTCGCGCCCCTCGTCTTCGTGAACGAAAACTTCAATGATGTGTTTATTCGTCATCAGTTGCGCCAGAATAATTCCCTGGGACGCTTCGTGCGCGCAAATTTTATCCTGCGGCTGGCGCCCCGGCATTCCGAGCGCCAAAACGATATCGCAATTCTGTTCTTCGATTAATTTTTTTGCGGCGACAGGCAAATCTTTCACGCCCGGGACCGTGACGCGAACGAGTTTGGCGCTGATGTGCTGCTTCAGCTCGTCTTGTGCGGCCGCGCCCATATTGTAGCGGGCGAAAGTCGTGTCGGCAATTCCGATTGTAGGCATACCAGAAACATAGATAGATAAATAAATAAAGGTATTCATTTGACAAGAAAATCAAACGAATTCAAAAAAGAATCAAACGAATTCAAAAAAGAATTCAAACGAATCGAATCTGACAGGATTGAAAAAAATGAAAGCGATTATAGTAGACGGCTATGTGGATGAGCCGGCGTGTTTTGGCGTTCCGCCCTATCTTTCCCCGTATCCGAGATACGTTGCGGGCGCGCTCATTGAGTGCGGTTTTTCGGAAGGCGACATCGCTTATTTTACAATCGATACCGTTCGCGCTCTCGGAAAAACTCTTGCGAACCGATTCAAAGAGGCGGACGTTTTCATCCTTCTTTCCGGCATGACCGTTCCCGGCAAATATTTGCGCAACACGCCGATTACGGCGGATGAAATTCGCGCGCTTTTCCGGCTTTCCGGCGGGATTAAAATGCTCGGCGGCCCGATTCGCCTCGGATATTCCAATGAGGGAGGAGTGGCCGCAACAAACCTGTCTTTTTTGCCCGAGGACGTTTTCGTCGCTCAAAAAGATATTGAAAGTTTCGTTTATGATTATTTTTCAAAAATAAAGCCGGATTCAAAATCGGATTCGAGTTCGAATTCAAAACCGAATTCAAGTTCGGATGTCAAACATTTAACTCACCGCTATCGAACAACCGCCGAAATCGCCGAATGGTCTAAAAAAGGCGCGTTTATTGCCGCGCAACATCCGGACTTCCCGAATCTGATTTGCGAGCTGGAAACCTATCGCGGATGCGGTCGAAAAAAACATTGCTCGTTTTGTACGGAAGCGTTTTACGGGCGCCCGGATTTTCGAGAAGAAGAAGATGTAATCGCGGAAACAAAAACGCTTTACGAACTCGGCGTCCGGCATTTTAGAATCGGAAGGCAGCCGGATTTGTTCGCCTACAAAGGATTTGACGACGGCGGCCCGATTTTAAAACCGAATCCGGACGCGATTGAAAAATTGTATTCGGGGATTCGAAACGTTGCGCCCGATTTAAAAACGCTTCATATGGATAACGGCAATCCGATTACGCTTGCCGAATTCCCGAACGAGTCGCGAGAGATATTAGAGACGATTGTCAAATATCACACCCCGGGAGACATCATCGCGATGGGCGTGGAAAGCGCGGATCCGGACGTCATCGCGGCCAACGGATTAAAAGCGATGCCCGATCAAATATTGCAAGCGATTCGCTTGGTCAATGAGGTCGGAAGCCGCCGCGGCTCAAACGGGATGCCCGAGATTCTTCCGGGAGTTAATTTCGTATACGGCCTTTCCGGCGAAACGAAAAAAACGTATTCGCTCAATTATGATTTCCTCAAGCAAATATATGACGAAGGGTTGATGGTTCGAAGAATTAATCTGCGCCAAGTGATGGTTTTTCCAAAAACCCCCCTCTTTGACGACAAAATTTCGGATTTTAAAAATGAAAAACTCTTTCGCGCTCACAAAGAACAGGTTCGAAAAACGATTGACTTTCCGATGCTGCAGCGCGTCGTTCCAATCGGCACCGTTTTAAAAAACGTTTTTATGGAAATTTATGAAACGGGAAATGAAAAAAGCGCGCCCTCCAAAACAATAACATTCGGGCGCCAGTTCGGAACGTACCCGCTTCTCGTCGGCGTTCCCGAAAAGCTGGAACTTCGCCGTTATTATGACATTTTAATAACCCGTCACGGATTCAGATCCGTCACCGGAATCCCGTATCCCGTCTCTCTCAATTCGGCGGCCCTTTCCGTTTTAAAAGAACTTCCCGGTTTGAATAAAGCGATGGCGGAAGATTTGATTCAAAAGCGACCTTTCAAAGACGAAGCGGATTTTTTGAATCGATTCGAAAACGGGAAATTAATCGCGAAATATGTTTGTTATGATTCCGCGTTTGGAAACTGAAACGATCCATTCGTATGTTGTGCTTTTATGATTACGGCCCGAAAAAACGTTTCCGCGGATGCCCTGTCCTATTTTCAAAAGGGAAACGACGAAAAACCGGAAAATTGAAGAAAGAGTTTTTCAAAAAGGTTCTTCAAATACAGCCTGAAAAAGTTTTTCCGCGGATGCCCGATCCTATTTTCAAAAAGAATACAATGAAAAACCAAAAAAATAAAAAAATAAAAAATAAAAAAATAAAAAAATAAAAAATAAAAAAATCGGAAAAAAATCCAATTGTTTACAAAATCTTTTGTCCGGCTTCTTTTCCGGATTTGCAATTGAAAACGTCCGTAATTTTAATTCGGACAATTTCTTTCATCGGAAGCCCGGGTTTGGCTTCGCGGACGCGTCCGGTCATATCATCAAAAACGCTGCCTTTTGCCGTGATTTCTTCGACCGTTCCTTTGATTTGAATACATCCGGATGTCTCGGGGCTCCAAATATAAAGCGCCACTTTCGGGTTTTCTTTGATGTTGGCGATGGTTTTAAGGAAGAAATTGTTCATCACATGAATATAATCAGTATTGGCGTCACTGTCGTCAATTTCGGCAATGCCGATTGGAATGACGTTGGGCGTTTTATCGGCGGAAGCGGTTGCAAGCGGTAAAACTCTGACTTTTTTAATATCTTCTTTCATTTCGGGTGTTAATTTAACCATAATTTTATCTCCGGATATGATTTTATACCGTTTTTAAATTCATGGAATAAATGAGTCGGCGGTTTATAAGAATTCCTATGGATTCCACAAATTCGGATATCCGTTTTCAAATTCCCACAATTCGAATTCCGCTTTTCATGTTTCGAATTTTTATTTTAAAAGCCGGAAAAAACCGGACAAACGATGTTATTTATACGAAGTGCCGTTGTTGAGATAATTATGAGACTTGACAGTTATTTAGTGGACACGGGATTATTCAAATCGCGGGGGCGCTCTAAGCGGGCGATTGAAGAGGGGAAAGTAAAATTAAACGGCGCGGTTTGCATCAAACCCTCCAAAAACGTCACCGTGGACGATGTGATTGACGTTGAGGAAGGAATGGATATGCCTCGCGGCTATTTTAAAATCAAAGCCATTCACGAGCGAATCCCGCTTTTTGAGGAAGGGGATTGCGTTTTGGATTTGGGCTCAAGCGCCGGCGGTTTTTTGATGTTCGCTTCCGAAAATATCGGAGATTTCGGCCATATTCACGGCATTGAGTTTTCCAAAGAGTTTCGAACGGAACTCGGAAAATTGGCGTTTGAAAATGAAAACATCAGCATTCAATTCGCGGATGTTTTTACCGTCCCGCTTGAAACGGTGGCCACAGAAAAGAATTCAAAAAGCGGATATTTTGACGTCCTTCTCAACGATATGACGCTTGAACCAAACGACTCGGTCGCCGCATTGATTCGAATGACGCCTCTTTTAAGGGACGGCGGACGATTGCTTCAAGTCATTAAAATTCCCAAAAACCATTCCAAAGCTTCCGTTCTTCGAAAAATTGAAGAAGCGGGATACCGGATTGAAGAAGTCATTCAGCCCGAAAAACAAGAAACGTATATAATCGCTCAAAAAATAAACTCATTGCCGGATGACGACCTTGATTTTTTTGAGGAAAACGATGATGTGGAATATGATTCGGCCGTTGAACTCGGAACGGACAGCATAGATATTACCGATATGGTTTTTGAAGGGGAATAAAGTAAAAACATCAAAGTTTGGCTTTATAAAAACTCAAAACATTTTGTAAGGTATCAAAGCGTTTTTATAAAATATCCCAAAAATTTTTATAAAATATCTCAAAAGTTTTTACAAAATACCTCAAAGGTTTTTATAAAATACCTCAAATGTTTTTACAAAATATCTCAAAAATTTTTACAAAATATCTCAAAAGTTTTTATAAAATATCTCAAAGGTTTTTATAAAATACCTCAAAAGTTTTTACAAAATATCTCAAAAGTTTTTATAAAATACCTCAAAGGTTTTTACAAAATATCTCAAAAGTTTTTACAAAATATCTCAAAAGTTTTTACAAAATATCTCAAAAGTTTTTACAAAATATCTCAAAAGTTTTTACAAAATATCTCAAAAGTTTTTACAAAATATCTCAAAGGTTTTTACAAAATATCTCAAAAGTTTTTACAAAATACCTCAAAGGTTTTTATAAAATACCTCAAAAGTTTTTATAAAAAAACGACGTTTATTTTTATAAGAAATCAAAACATTTTTTACAAAAGGGATGAATAAATACCAAAAGAGGCTAAATTAAAAAACCGGAAACAAAAAATAAATTAAACGAAGGGGAGAAAATAAAAACGGAAAATGAATTGTCAACTAAATTCCCCTCCGATTTTTCATTTTTTGTCTTTTTTACAGACCAACTTTTTTAACCGTTCTATTTTTTCGGCGGACTTATCATAATTCTCGTGGGCAAGCGCTTCGTAATATTGATAAATCCGATCCATCGGAACGCTGATGGAATAAACTCTTAAAGGCCTTCCTTTTTTGTTATCCTTCAACATCTTGCTTTCAACCCACTGATTTTCCGCCATAAAACGAATCGCTATACTGATTTCAGGTTGCCTGAGCCCTGTTCCGATTTCAATGTTTCGAGAGGAAGCTTCTTCGACCTGACATAAATAGACAATTGTCAACGCCACGTTTCTTGAAATTCCTAAATTTCGTAAGTCCGAGACAAACATTAAATCTTTCTCATCTAAAACTTTAACTTCATATCCAATCATAGTTACTCCACCGATATTGATTTAGAATAAAATTGCGATTTTTACATGTTTGCATATGCATTTACTTCGTCAATTTTTTAATTTATAAACTTTTTTTAAGATACCTACTGTTATTTATATATTTTCATATTTCCACCAATATTGATTTTTTTTCCACAACCACAAATATTATGTAAGTTTTTTTATTCGAACCTATATATATTCTCGCATTTTACCATAATTTCTTTTTCAAAAAACATACTTAAACACCGGCCGTTTTTTTAACGAGGTTACAAAATTAAATATTTGAATTGTGTTTGTTTTAATCATCTCGTCAAAATGATTTAAAAATAGGAATGAAACATTCAAATTAAAGGAAAATTCAAAAATGCTTATTCAAATCGGAACTTCGATTGTTATCGGGTTATGGGTGATGCTTCCGGCTTATTTGCCCAATTCTTTTGCCGCAATTTTTGGCGGCGGTCGCCCGATTGACGGCGGCAAAACGATGAAAGACGGACGCCGCGTATTGGGAGACGGAAAAACGTGGCGCGGATTTTTCGCGGGGATTTTTCTCGGATTTTTAACGGGAATGACGGAAATATTTCTCCTCTCCCGCGGATTTCATTTTTTTGGAATCCGATTGCCCGGCTTTGCCGCTTCCGGCATTCCCGAAATGTTTGATTTATCCGCGGCCGTTGCGATTTTATCCTTATCGGTCGGCGCGCTTTTGGGAGACATGTTTTTCAGTTTTATAAAAAGACGAATGAACATTCAAAGAGGAAAAGCGTTGCCTCTGGCCGATCAATACGACTTTTTAATCGGCGCCTTTTTATTGACCGCGCTCACTTCTTGGAGCTGGCTGTCCGGAACTTTGGACGGATTGACAGTTATCGTCATTCTTATAATGACGCCGATTCTTCACTTGAGCACAAATGTGGTCGGCTACCTTCTCGGCATTAAAAACGAGCCGTGGTAACCGCAAATTAATTATAGGAACGGACTTCACTGATTCACATGACCCCTGCAGACAACTCAAAAATCATTCAAGCGTTAAAAGATTGCCACGCCGTTCGTTTCGGAGATTTTACGCTCTCTTCCGGCCAAAAAAGCAATTTTTACATCGACATTAAAAAGGCGAGCACCGACCCGAAAACATTAAAAATCATATCGGATTACATCGCAAATCTCCTCCCGTCCGTTACAAAAACCTCCGTTGAAAAGATTGTCATCGGCGGCGTCGAACTCGGCGGCGTCCCGATTGCGACCGCGGTTTCTTTATCGGCGATGCGCCCGCTCTTAATCATTCGAAAATCCGAAAAAGAATACGGCACAAAAAGCCGTTACGTCGGAGAATTTCATGAAAGTCAAGAAATCATTTTAATGGAAGACGTCACAACAAGCGGCGGCTCCGTTAAAAAAGCGATTTCGGCCCTTTTGGAAGACGGCGCGAATATTCAAAAAGTCATCACCATCGTTGACAGAGAATCGGGCGCGTCGGAATCATTAAAAGAACTCGGCGTCGAATTGATTCCGCTGGTGAAAGCAAGCGAACTGGTGGAATGAGCCGTTCTTATTTTCAAAGAATTGAAAAGATAAAAAATAAGAATCAAGATAAATAAAAATAAATAAAAATAAAATAAATAAAAATAGAATAAGAAAACTGAAAAAAATATTTTTCAGTCGATTTTATTCCACAATCGCGCCGTGGTTGGCGGAGCGAACGGTTCGCCTGTATTTTTTAAGGTACCCGCCGACCGATTTTTCAATATGTTTGACGGTTTTTTTACGCTCTTCTAAAACGGCGTCGTCCACCAAAAAGTTGAGTTTTCGGTTCGGGATGTCTATTTCAATCAAATCTCCGTCTTGAACCCATCCGATGGGACCGCCTTCCGACGCTTCGGGCGAGACGTGACCGATACACGGACCGCGCGTGCCGCCCGAAAAGCGCCCGTCTGTGACGAGAGCGACGGATTCAATCAGCCCGAGCCCGGCAATCGCTGCGGTCGGGGACAACATCTCACGCATTCCGGGACCGCCGCGCGGACCTTCATATCGAATAACGACAACGTCGCCGGCCACGATGGCTCCGTTTAAAATTGCGGACATCGCTTCTTCTTCGCCGTCAAAAACACGCGCGGGTCCTTTGTGAACCATCATTTTTTCACTGACCGCGGCTTGTTTGACGATGGATCCGTCCGGCGCGAGATTTCCTTTTAAAACCGCGATTCCGCCTTCTTTATGAACCGGAGAATCCACAGTTTGAATCACTTTTCGATTGAATTTCGGATTCACCAAAACCCGGGTTTTCAAATTCTCCCCGACCGTTTTTCCGTTGACGGTTTTCTCCTCTTTAAAAATACGGTCGCCGAGTCTTTCCAAAATGGAATAAATTCCGCCGGCGCGATCAAAATCCGTCATAAACCAAGAGCCGGCCGGGCGAAGAGAAACCAAATGCGGCGTATTTTTACTGAGACGGTCAAAATCGTCCAAAGTCAAACAAATCCCAAAAGCGTTTGCCACCGCCGGCAAATGAAGCGCCGTGTTGCTGCTGCCGCCGATTGCCATATCCGTCATCACCGCGTTTTCAAAAGAGTTTTGAGTGACGATTTGTCGCGCCGTCACCCCTTCTTTAACCATTTGAACGATACGCTCTCCGGATTCCTTGGCCAAACGAATTTTTTGAGCGTCCACCGCCGGAGACGTCGCGCACCCGGGAAGGGAAAGACCCAGCGCCTCGGTCATGCACGCCATGGAGTTTGCCGTAAACATTCCGGAACAGGAGCCGCACCCGGGACACGCGTTGTCCTCCAAAAGCTTTAATTTCTCCTCCGAAATGCCGCCGCTTTTAACGGCTCCGACGCCTTCGAACATGGAAATCAAATCCAAATCGGAATCGTCCGCAAAACCGGGTTGCATCGGACCGCCGGTGACGACGATTGAGGGGATGTCCAACTCGCCCGCCGCCATTAAATGTCCGGGGACGACTTTGTCGCAAGACGGAATCAAAACCATTCCGTCAAATTGATGCGCGCGAACCATTACTTCGATGGTGTCTTGAATCAACTCCCGGCTCGGCAGAGAGTAACGCATTCCTTCATGTCCCATCGCGATTCCGTCGCAAACGCCGATGGTTTGAAATTCAAACGGAACGCCGCCGGCATTTCGAATTCCGGCTTTGACGGCCTCCCCGATTTTATCCAAATGGATATGTCCCGGAACGATTTCGTTTTTGGAATTGACGACCGCGATAAACGGCTTTTCAATTTCCGAATCGGTTAATCCCAAAGCTTTGAGCAAAGATCTGTTTGCAGCGCGCTCAAGCCCCTTTTTTGCATGATCACTTCTCATATTTATCTCCTGTTTCTTTTCACGAATGAATATAAAAGATAATGACGAAATAAAACGAATGAATATAAAAGATAATTGACGAAATATAACAAAAGAATATAAAAGTCATTGTGTCATCACATTTAAAAATTTTTGCGGTATTCGAAATATTGCTTTCATTTTTTCACTTTTTAAAAAAATGAGGTTTCTGTTTAAAAATGAAACCGGTTGTTTAAAAAAATGGAACGGTTGTTTAAAAAAATGGAACGGTTGTTTAAAAAAATGGAACAGGTTGTTTAAAAAATGGAATCGGTTGTTTTTAAAAACGGAATTGGTTGTTTTCAAAAACGGAATTATTTGTTTTCAAATTTCGGGAAAATTTCATTTACGGCATAACGAACCGCGATTTCGGTAGAGTCAAACAAATAAACGTCTTTGTTTCGGACATGCGCTTCGAAGTCTTCGTCCCGAAGCAAGTGTTTTTTAACGACCGGCCGGAGTCCCGTGATGAAAACGTATTTGTTTTCTCGGCTTCGGCTGGCGATAAAATCATTCAATCGAGACGTTGCCGTCGCGTCGACGTAGGGGACGTATCGCATTCGAATAACAATCACCTGTCTTTTTGTCGGCAAGTGGATATTGACTTTTTGGTCAAAAACATTCATGGCGCCGAAGAAAAACGGCCCGTTGATGGTATAAACAGCCAATTTGTCTCCGTATTTTTCGCGCAACTGGCGAATGTGTTCGGCGCCCGCCGGAGAATCATACTCTCCCATCGTGTCTATTTGAACGGATTTCGTCATATCGTACATGAATTTTAACATGGTGATTAAAATTCCGACTTCAAAGGCGACCAACATGTCGGCAAAAACCGTCAGGAAAAACGTGATGGCAAAAATGCCCGCATCATATCGGTCATAATTCAGCATGGCTTTGAATTCATTGATGTTAATCATCGGAAGCGCGACGCAAAACAAAACGCCTGCGACAAAACCGTACGGCAGGTAAGCGCCCAGCCGGCCGAAAAACACCATAATTAAAATCAAAAAAAACGCGTTAAAAACACCGCTGAGTTTTGTTTTGGCTCCTTCCTTTATATTGACCGTGCTTCTTGAAAGAGCCGCCGTTGAAGGCAACCCGCCAAAAAACGGCGTGACGACTTTTGCGATTCCCTGACCGATTAATTCCCGGTCACTGTCATGCCTTGTCGCCGTCATACCGTCACAAACAACGGCGCAGAGCAGTGATTCTAAAGTTCCCAGCAAAACAAGCATAAACGAAAACGGGAGAACGTCGGCCGCAAGCGAAAAGGATATTTTGAAGAAAGAAAACTCCGGCAATTTTGCGGGAATGGCGCCGACGGTCGGAATGTCCAGCCCGAAAACGACGAATAAAATCATTGCCAAAACCAAACAAACGAAAGCCGGCGGGATGGACGCGATGTATTTTTTATCCATGGTCAATTTGGGCAACAAATAAATCATAATAAGCGTGCCGATTGCCATTGCGACGACAACCGGATTGATACTGTGAAGGGAATCCAAAACGAGCATCAACATTTCAAACGTGGTTTCATATTCGGGGATATCTATTCCTAAAGCGTTGGGGATTTGACTGACGATAATCATCAACCCTAAACCGGCCGTAAATCCGGAAACGAGCGGAAGAGGGATGAATTTAATGATTTTCCCGAATTTAAATACCCCTAAAAGAATTTGAATGGCGCCGGCAATGAATGTCGCCAAAAAGAGTCCTTCCAGTCCGTATTGAGCGGTCGCGTTGAGCACAACGATTGACATGGCGCCGGTCGGTCCCGTAATTGAAAATTTGGAACCGCCGAAAAGCGAGGCTAAAAATCCGGCGATCACGGCGGTGTAAATTCCGACGGACGGCGCGACACCGGAAGCTACGGCAAAACCGATAGAGAGCGGGAGCGCGACAATGGACGTAATAAAACCGGCTCTCATGTCAAAAGCAAACATATTTTTGAAGTAATGAGAGACCGATTCTTTGGAAAAGTTCTTTTTAATCGAATCCAAACGAGACATATTCGGCATGTTTATTCAAACCACAGATCAGCAAATAAATATTAAGGCGCATTCTTCTTAAACGTGTCATACGAGTCTGTTTAATCCATACAGGAAATCATATCAAAAATAATCAAGCGCATAATAAAATAAACAAAGAAATACGACGCGTGAGAAAATAACTGTCGGACATATATAAATATGCCGTATCAAAAAAAAAAGTCCGTTTTGTTTGGGATTTTATTTCAAAAACATTCAACAAACGCATAAAATGAAAAATGAAAAACGATTCGCGTTTTGAATATAAAAAATTATATACGATTACCTCCAGTTATAATTCTATGCAACTTCCGACACCCGAAGATTTAAAGAAAAAAAGAATTGAATTGGGATTGACTCAAAGTGATTTGGCCAAAAGAGCCGGCGTCAGTCAACCCTTAATCGCGCGCATTGAAATGAGCGATGTGGACCCTCGCTTATCCACTGTTTCTAAAATTTTGGGCGCTTTTGACGAGGTTAAAAAAGAGCAGCAAATCATTGCCAAAGACATCATCAGCTATCCCGTGATTCATGTTCAACCGAACCAACCCTTAGAAGAAGCCATTCAGATTATGAACGCGAAGGGATTTTCACAGCTCCCGGTTATCGAAAACGGCGTTCCCGTCGGCAGCTTATCAGAGGGCGACATCGTCAAAACAATCGCCGTTCGCAAATCCTTAGCCGGCATTAAAGTTTCAAACTTAATGGAAGAATCGTTTCCAACCGTTCCGCAAACCGCTTCCGTTTTAACCGTCTCTCACATATTAGAGCGAAACCCGGCCGTCCTTGTCATGGAAAAAGGATTCGTCACCGGCGTGATTACAAAAAGCGATATCATGAAAATCATCAAGGATTAAATCCGATTTGTTTTATTGAAGATTATCAAAGCTTTTTTGTAATCGTTTCTTTGTAATCGATTCATTGTAATCG